>CALBOC010000031.1 GCA_937896705.1 uncultured Micrococcaceae bacterium
CCCGTGGGCCCAAACGCTCAGGTGCGGGATCACCGCCGGTTTCGATCCGATCATTAGATGAGTGGCTGACTGGTACCGTCCGACGGCAGTCTTTCTAGCTGGTGACGGAGGAGACCAGCCAGTTCATAATCGTCGAAACCACGGAGATGATCAGTGCGGCCAAAATGGCGGTCCAGAAGAAACTATCAATGACCACGTACATCGGTAAAAACGAGGTGATCCACACGGTCAGCGCCAGCATTGCAGCATTGATAATTAGCGTAAACAGACCCAGGGTCAAACACGTGATCGGTATCGACAAGAAGCTGACGATCGGGCGCACAATGGAGTTCACCAGACCAAAGATCACGGAAACAATCAGCAGCGCGATGATGGTTTCACTGGTGTCTGGAGCACCGCTATCGGTTGTCACTTCCATGCCGGGCAGCAGCCACACGGCGACCCAAAACGATGCCGCAGTCACCAACACGCGCAAAAGATAATTCATATCCGTATTCTGACACGAACAACCGGCGGCACCCAAACACGGTGCCGCCGGTTGCCACGAGGCTGGTGACTACTTCTGCGGAATGAACACCCCGTCGAAGAAATCGGCGATCGCATCCATTGCGTCCAGTGGTTGCACGGTCGAGACGTACCCGTCAGGGCGGACCACCACGATAGCGCCGTCCTGAGAGATCTGGCGGTCTTCGTAGATGTTGTTGTCTGGCAGGGTACCGAACACCTGGTTGAGGTCGGTGATCCTAAATGGCCCCACCACCGGACGGTAGATCTGCGGGGTTTCCATCAGCTCGATCTCTTCTTTGGGCTGCTGATAGATCACTTTCACATCGAAGACGCTGTTGATGTCTTCGCCCTCGCGGGTATATTTGGCGATCGGGGAGTTCGCATCAGTGCCGAGCCATTGGCCAAAGGTATTGGCCTTATTGGCGGCGTCGGTTGGGGCCTTGTCGTCACCAAAGACGTAAATCCGCCAGCGGCCGTCGGCTTCGTGCAGGTGGCCCAGCTCCACCGGGTTAGTGTCCGATACCCGGCTGACCTTGGCGGACTTGAAACGCTTCCCGATCGTATACCCCTTGGCCAGTTCCTGGTGGGCGTTGTCAGTGGTCAGCGGCGAGGGCTTATATTCTGTCATGAAGCCCGACGGGAACTCGAACGTCTTCGTGTAAAACTTTGCGACATAGTCCTCAGACGGCAGGTCTTCAGGTCTGGCAGCCATCAGACCGGACCATTCTTTATCAAAGTCAATGAGGTTCTGAGCGATCTCCTGGCGTTCACCCGAATAGGTGTGCAACAAGGACGGATCAGAGTAACCCGAGAGCACCTGACCGACTTTCCAGCCCAGGTTGAAACCGTCCTGAATCGAAACGTTCATGCCCTGGCCAGCTTTCGCCGAGTGGGTGTGGCAGGCATCACCGGTGACGAAGATGCGCGGGTTCTGGTTAGCTTCTTGGCCCTCGTCGACATCATCGAATTTGTCGGTCACCCGGTGTCCGACCTCGTAGACCGACCACCAGGCAACGTCGCGTACCTCGACGGTGTAGGGGTGCAGGATCTTGTTGGCGCGGTCAATGATTTCTTCCAGTGGAGTCTGGCGAACTTTGCCGCCGTCATCTGGGTCCACGTTACCCAGATCGACGTAGAAACGAACCAGGAAGCCGCCTTCACGTGGAATCAGCAGGATCGAACCGCCGTCGTGGGAGTGAATCGAGCACTTGGTTCGGATATCTGGGAAGTCAGATTCGACCAGCACGTCCATGACGCCCCACGCGTGGTCAGATTTGTCGCCGATGGGAACCCGGCCGATGGACTTGCGAACTTTCGAGTGGGCGCC
>CALBOC010000032.1 GCA_937896705.1 uncultured Micrococcaceae bacterium
TCCTCCTCACTGAAGACGATATTGAAATCTACGAGCCGTAAGGCTCTATAGCAATTCTGTCCGCCCCAGTTAGTAGCTATAACGCTGCTCTGGGGCGGATAGGCTATCAACGCAAAGGCGCCCACTTGCACCATCGCTAGTCGATGGAATCAGCCAGCTCAGCCACGACCTGGGCCACTGAAGCGCCGTGCATTTCTGGGTCGTTGTGGTCGGCGTCCAGGACGTGTTCTGCCACGAGGTTCTCGGCGGCATCGGCGACCTGTGCGCTGAGTTCAGTGGGTACCACAGAATCGTATTCTGCCCGGATGACCGAGATCCGCACCTGGGTGTCCCGAACGTGGTCCACCACGGGGAATCGATCACGCAGGATGAGACCCACCGGCAGCCACGGATAATGGTGTCGACCAACATCGGCTAATTCCGTAAACGGCGAGCGGAACACCGCACCGGCGGGTAGGCGTTCGGTCAACAATGCCGCGATGACTCCCCCGCCGATGGATTCGCCAAAATAGATCGTCCTTTCCGGTGGGAAACCGAGCTCCTCCAGGGCGTCGAGGGCGGCATGCCCGTCTTGGATCAGGCCATCCTGGCTGGGACGGCCCGGGTTGGTACTGTAACCGCGGTAGTCCATCAGTAGCACCGAAAACCCCTCGGCCTGCAGTTGCTCTCCAAGTCCGACGCGATTGTAGCGGTTTGCTGCATTGCCTGGGGCAACCAAGACGGCCAGTTCTCGGTCTTGCGCTTCTGGGGCAGGTGGCGCGAAATAAGCCTCAAGCTCGAGACCATCAGCAGTATGCAGCGTGAGATCTTCACCGCCGGCCAGCACTTCGCCGGCTGGGGGCACCGCTGAGGTATCGGGGAAATAAATCATCGAACGCTGGAATCCCCACATCAACCCACCCACCACTGCGACAATTACGACTAGAACGGTTACGACGCCGAGCATCCGCGCACCAGGTTTCCGGGTATCCACCGTTTCCTCGGGTGCAGCCATATACCCATCGTGACAGCACCCACCGGCCGACTTCAACGCATCATCACTAGGTTCTCGAAGCCGCGAGGGCTGCCACGGCTAATAGGCCAGCCATGAGCAGGGCCATGGCAGTATAACTACCAAAAACCGTGGCAAGCGCTGGACCGGAAACGGGCGCGAGCGCACCCAGTGCGGTCATGGGGGCACTCAGGGCTGCATTGATGTGGGCGAAGTTTGTGGTGCCCCAGCGGTCGGCGGCGGCCGTGGCTTGTAACAACGTATGACATCCGCGTGCCGCACCGGCTAATACCGCCAGCGAGATGAGCAACCAGGCGGGTTCGGGCACCATAGCAACAGCGACGAGGCTGACCGCCCCGGCTCCGTAGATCAGCACCATCCGTTGCTGAGGTGTAGTTTTTCGGGACAGCGGGGCGTATCCCAATCGCCCGATGACCTGACCGGCTCCCACGAGCCCAAGAGCCACTGCTGCGGTCGAGTACGGCAGTCCGCGTTCAAGTAACAGAGGCACAATGTTGATGGTCACGGCAAACAGTGTAAACGCAGCAACTGCCATTACAGCTGCCAACAAAATGAACCGCGGTGACCGCGTGACCTCGCGCATCTCGCGCTTGGTTTGATCCGTCTGGTTGCGACTGGTAGGACCCTTAGCCGAGTCAGTCCAGCGTCCGTTGAGGAAGAAGATATGCAGGGGCACGGTGACCACCCCGAGGATCACAGCCATGATCACATAACTGATTCGCCAGCCGAACTGATCGATCAGGTACGCGACGATCGGCGCGAAAATCGTGGAGGCGAATCCCGCAACCAGGGTCAACGTGGTCAGCGGGCGGATGCGCTGTGGTCCGTACCAGCGGGTGATGACTGCGAAGGCCGGTGGGTACAGCACCGCTGATTGCGCAAGACCCGCTATCAGCCATGCAACATAGAACCACCCGAGATTCGGTGACCAGGCGACCATCAGTAATGCAAACACCCCGATGAGGCTGCCGACGGTCATGAGTCGGCGAGGGCCGTTGACGTTCAACAGCTTGCCCACCCGCAGGCCGGCGATCGCTGACACGATGAGTCCGAAGGTCAGGGCAGCGGTGATGGCGGTATGGCTCCACCCGGTGTCTTGCGAGATTGGTGGGACGGCAACTGGCAATGAGTAGTACAACAAACCCCAGCTGGTCGTCTGGGCGATGCACAAGGCTGCAAGGCCGCCCCGGGGACGGTCGATCATAAAAGTGTGCTGTGCTTTCGTAGCGGTGGATATCGCTTTGGTCCGTCTGCACAGGTGTACCTGGACGCAATGAACTCAGTCGTTCCGACAGGTGAACACGCGTTGAATGTTGCTAGGAGGTAGGACGAAAAATGTAAATCTTATCGGCAGTATCTTGCAGGAGGGTCCGGGGTGGTTGGCGCAAGGCGAGGGCCGTCTCGACGTAATCCCCTGCCGAACCGGCAAAGTTCAATGCCAGTACGATATACACCGTGAGGCGCACATCGGCTGGCACAAAAAATAGCGCCACGAGCAGCATGAGTCCCCAGAGGACACAGGGGACCAGCGCGATCAGCACCACGCTTCGGCGGGTGAGGTAGAGCGAGCTGCTCGTGGTCAGGAACGGAAACCTGAAACGATACGAGGGTCGGGCGCCGGTTAGCAACCGGAGGGTGACGCCGTGGGTCGCTTCGTGTGCTGCCATATAGAGCAGACTCGCCGCCAGCGTGACAATGAGGGTGATGGCCGGATGCCACTCCGATGCCAACGGCAGTTGGAACAGGAGCGCAACCGCTACGGCGACCGATGCCACCACCACAAAAATTCCTTGAATGAGTACTGCGATCTTGCGGTCTTTCTTGAAATCCACCGTGCTGTGCTGGGCATATGGTGCTGGGAGTACTGCGGTGTCCCGTTGGTCGTTATCCATGATCGACTCTTTTCACCCGAAGGATTCTGCTGACGTCTCGTTGTGGCCTCGGCTTCCGCGGCGGCTTGTCAGTGTGCATACCACGTAGTTTCAGTATGAGTCATCAGGTCTACTGGAGAAAGAGCGCTGCTTCACGGCGTCCCAGTGCATGGCTGTCTGCGCGATGTACTCCACAAAAACCTTCAGGTCTACTCCTCCGGTGCCCTTCTGCGAGCTCTCAAGCGCTCGATGGCTTTGACGACTCCCCCAACGGCAAAGGCCGCAAAGACGGTGCCTTCTCGAACGTTTTCGAGCCGCTGCAGCAAAATCAGTGACAGCACAACGGAGATAATCACTAATGACCAGTCGACGAGCTGTTTCATGGTGCCAAATCGCACGGAAGTGACCTGGGTCAGTGCCATGACCACGCCTTCGCCGGGCAGGTAGAGCAGTTTGGGCTGGATATGAATGTACACCCCGATGCCGAGGATCAGCGCACCGATGATGGTGACCACCCATTGCATGAGATAGTGGTCGGGTTGCACCCAACTGGTTAGATATACCGACAGATCAACGAGCGTGCCAAACAGCACCGCGATGGGTAGTTGTACCAGTTGGAAGGCTTTGAATCGTCGGCGCAGGATGAGCATCTGCAGCAGAACGAACGCGATGTTCATTAGTGCGGTGACAAAACCAACGCTCAGTGAGGTCGCTGCGTCGAGCACTGCCGGGAACGTAGAGATTGGTGCGGTACCGAGCTGGCCGTGGATACTCAAGGCGATGCCCACCGACATGACCCATATGCCGAATAAGAACGTCAGCCATCGTCGCAACAGCGC
>CALBOC010000033.1 GCA_937896705.1 uncultured Micrococcaceae bacterium
CTGAACCTCTTCCCGTACATCGACAAAGAATTCTTACGCGAGAACTATCCGTTCAAGGCGCTTGCGGTGCCGATGGAAGATATTCGTCGCATTCACGCCTCTTCCGGCACGACTGGCCAACCAACCGTGGTGGCCTACACCGAAAATGACATCGAAATGTGGGCTTCCCTGTTTGCTCGTTCAATTCGCGCCTCGGGGGTTCAACCCGGCTGGAAAGTCCACAACGCCTACGGCTACGGCCTGTTCACCGGCGGACTCGGCGCCCACTACGGTGCCGAACGACTAGGCTGCCCGGTCATCCCAATGTCCGGTGGCCAGACGGAGAAACAGGTACAGATGATCATGGACTTCGAACCAGAAGTCATCATGTGCACCCCGACCTACCTGTTGACCCTGGCCGACGGCTTCCACAAGGCCGGCATCGACCCGAAAACGACCTCGCTGAAGGTTGCTATCCTGGGTGCGGAGCCATGGACCGAAGGCATGCGCCAAGAAATTGAAAGCATCTTCGATCTGAAGGCCTGTGACATTTACGGTCTGTCCGAACTATTGGGCCCCGGCCTGGCCGGTGAAGCCATCGAAACGCAAGATGGCTGCCACATTTGGGAAGACCACTTCCGTCCCGAAATCATCAACCCGATCTCAGGCGACGTCCTGGAAGACGACGAATCCGGCGAGCTGGTACTGACCACTCTGACCCGTGAGGCGCTACCGATCATCCGGTTCCGTACCCACGACCTGACCAGCCTGTCCCCCGGGACCGCACGTCCGGGCCACCGTCGACTCAACCGCATCACCGGTCGCTCCGATGACATGATCATCCTGCGCGGCGTCAACGTGTTCCCAACACAGATCGAAGAGCTTGCCCTCGAGATCGAGACCCTGTCGCCACACTTCACGTTGGAGATCACACGTCCGAATCGGATGGATGAGATGACCATTAAGATCGAGCGTCGCGAAACTGCCACCCGTGAAGCCGCCGAACTTGGCGGAAAAGAGCTGCTGGCCCAGATCAAGACCCGCATTGGTTGCTCATCTAAGATCGAAATCGCCGAGCCAAACACGCTGGCGCGGTCTTCCGGCAAACTCCGTCGTATCTACGATCTGCGCAAGCTCAGCTAAGGAAACCTCCCGGTACGAGCCTGCCCCGGAAGGCCAGCCATTGGCCCTCCGGGGCAGGCACCGTACGATAATGAATGACTTTTTGATCGCCACTATCACCCTTGTTTTCACTCGAGGAGCTTGAATGACCGCTACACCCACTCCGACCCAAGCGACCCGTCGTGGCCGCCCCGGATACGATCGCCAAACCCTGGTGGATCTTTGTGTAAAGGTCTTCAACCGCCACGGGTACGAAGCCACCAGCATGGGGATGCTGGCCACCGAGCTGGGTATCTCCAAATCGGCGATCTATCACCACGTCAAAACTAAAGAAGAAATTCTCGAAGACGCGCTCGACGATGCGCTTGATGGTCTCGAAGCTGTCACCGCACAAGCGGAGCAAACCGCCGGCCCTGCCCGAGACAAGATCGAAGCACTCATCAAGGGTGCTGTGAGAGTGCTGGTTAACAGGCAACC
>CALBOC010000034.1 GCA_937896705.1 uncultured Micrococcaceae bacterium
CCACGTCGCGGGGCTGCCAAATCATCGGAATCAATCACCAACGTGAAGGGTCCGGTGTTCACCAGCGACACATCCATCATCGCCCCGAATTGGCCGGTGACGACCTCCAAACCATGATCGCGTACCCGCTGCACAAAGTATTCGTACAATGGTTCCGACTGCTCTGGTCGGGCCGCTTTGGACCACGACGGGCGTCGTCCCTTGCGCACATCTGCGTTAAGGGTGAATTGCGATACCACCATCACAGGTGCTTCTAACTCAATTGCGGACTGCTCGTCGCCGAGGATCCGAAGATGGACGATCTTGTCTACGAGGGCATCGGCTTGTGTTTGACTATCATCCACGTGGACGCCCAATAGGATCATCAGTCCGGGGCGCGGAAGCTGCCCCACCACTTGGTTTTCAACCGTGACACTGGCAGATGACACCACTTGTATTACTGCACGCATGGCCCCAAGTGTAGCCGGGAATGTCCCTCACCCGGGGCCAGCAGTAGAGTAGAGGCGTGCAAGATTTGTTCTCCGCGGCCCAACCCGACGACGACCACGACTCGACTCCGGGCGCCAAGGCCTCCGCGTCGGCGCCATTGGCTGTGCGGATGCGTCCCCGTACGCTGGATGAAATGGTCGGGCAGCAGCATCTGCTCACCCCGGGGTCACCGCTGCGGAAGCTCACCGAGACCACCGGGCCCTCCAACGTGGGACCATCGTCGATCATGCTGTATGGCCCACCTGGGACCGGTAAAACCACGCTAGCCCATGTCATTTCGCAGGCCCCCGATCGTAAATTCGTTGAACTGTCCGCGATTTCAGCTGGCGTCAAGGACGTGCGTCGGGTTATAGATCAGGCGCTGGATAACCGTGACCTCTACGGCCGCACCACGATCTTGTTTCTCGATGAGATCCACCGGTTCAACAAAGCCCAACAGGACGCACTGCTGCCCGGGGTCGAAAACCGCTGGGTCGTGCTCGTGGCGGCGACCACCGAAAACCCCTCGTTTTCCGTGGTGGCTCCGTTGTTATCGCGGTCAATCATGCTGACGTTAGAACCACTCAGTGACGATGACATCGGCGTGCTCATTGACCGTGCCGTGAGGGAAGAGCGCGGACTTAATCAAACGGTGGAACTTGACGACGAGGCGCGCGACTACTTGATCCGAATGGCTCAAGGTGATGCACGGCGTGCGCTCACCACCCTCGAAGCGGCAGCCGGGGTCAGTCTGGATCGAGGCAAAGAGTCCGAGCAGACCCCGGTGGTTACGTTAGATCATGCGGCGCAGGCGATGGACCAGGCCGTGTTGCGCTATGACAAAGACGGCGACCAGCACTACGACGTTATCTCGGCCTTTATCAAGTCCATTCGCGGTTCAGACGTTGACGCTGCACTGCATTATCTAGCGCGCATGATTCACGCGGGCGAAGATGCCCGCTATATCGCTCGCCGACTCATCGTGCATGCTTCCGAAGATGTGGGCATGGCCGACCCCACGGCCTTGCAAACTGCGGTCGCGGCAGCCCAAGCGGTGCAGTTGATCGGCATGCCGGAAGGGCGGATCCCATTGGCCCAGGCCGTGGTCCACTTAGCGACCGCCCCCAAATCGAATGCGGCCTACCAGGGCATTGATCAGGCGCTGGCCGATGTGCGCGCTGGCCGTGCGGGGGTCGTCCCGAAACCACTGCGCGATGCGCACTACGCCGGGGCAAAGGCCCTCGGGCACGGCGTGGGGTATAAATACCCGCACGCTTATCCGCATTCGATCGTCAGCCAGCAATATCTGCCAGACGACCTGCTGGGACGGCAGTACTACCAGCCGACCACCAATGGCCGTGAACAGATGCTGTCAGAACGAGTCGAACGGTTGCGCTCGGTGCTATATAACCAGCCGATCGCTGACCCGCCCGCAACACCAGAGACCTCAGATAACTCCGCGGATGATGCCGATACCGCTGATTAGGCGGGGTTAGTTGGAACTGATAGGATAACCCTTTGTCTGGCACGTCTTGCAACACTAAAGACGGTAGTGATGACGGTTGGCGGTATAACCCTCAGCTCTCTGGAAAACACTGACATCAGAGGCCAGGATTCACCTGCAGTTCAGCTAGTCGGCTTTGTCCTGCAGGGGATAACAAAACCAAGCGATACCGCATGACAAGAAAAGGAAGCCACAACATTATGGCTAAAGGTTTACGCAGCCGCCGCACGGTGCGCCACTCTCGCGCACTGGGCATCGCGCTGACTCCAAAAGCAGAAAAGTACATGGAGCGCCGCCCATACGGTCCAGGTCAGCACGGTCGTGCACGTCGTCGTGCAGACTCTGACTACTCGGTCCGTCTGAAGGAAAAGCAGCGTCTCCGCGCTATTTACAACATCCGTGAAGCCCAGATGGTGCGCTACTTCAACGAAGCACGTCGCCGTCAGGGTCTGGCCGGTGAAAACCTCGTCGAGATGCTGGAATCCCGCCTCGACGCACTCGTGCTTCGCTCCGGTTTTGCCCGCACCATTGCACAGGCTCGTCAGTTAGTTGTTCACCAGCACATTCTGGTCGATGGCCAGCGTGTTGACCGCCCATCGTTCCAGGTCAAAGAAGGCCAGATGATTCACGTTGCAGAACGCAGCGAGACCATGGTGCCTTTCCAGATCGCAGCGACCGGGGCACACCAGGAAGTCTTGCCAGATGTGCCAGGCTACCTCGAGGTAGAAATCGATAAACTGCGTGCGAGCTTAGTTCGCGCACCAAAACGTGCCGAGGTTCCAGTTTCGATCCAAGAAAACCTGGTCGTCGAGCACTACTCACGCTAAGCCACGGCTTATACACTTATTACCGGCTCGGTGGACTTGCTTCGGCAAGACCCCGGGCCGGTGGTGTCTCACCCTCGAGCTGTTGTCTTCCAGCAGTCATCTATCCACCGGATTGGGTAGAGTAGGGACGGTTATACATCAGAAAGGTTTGCGGTTGTGAAACGAGTATTGCTGCTTGGAGTCGGTGCTGCCATCGGCTGGTATGGACATACCAAATTATCCAAAGGTCGTGACGCAGCCGCCCTTCGTGCCGAAGAAGCCCTGCGAACCTCCCTGTCGCCAGAGAACATCGGACGCAGTATCGGACAAGGCGCTGCCAGTATTCTCGTCGAAACGACACGATCATTCGTGGGAACGATGCGAGAACAAGTCCCCGCGCTCAACCGGGCACAACCTGCACCGCCAGTTGTCGAATACTCTGACGATGTTGAACCACTCAAAGGTGAAGTGACCGACGTGACGACCCAACGCTCCGCCTGACCCAAAGATTTTCCGTACTTTCTTGAACCCACAGCCGGCCCATTGCCGGTTTTCTAGCTCGTGATGGATGAACAGTTATGCAAACACATGAAATTGCTCGACGTTGGACTGCGTTTTTTGAAAAACACAATCACACCGTAGTGCCTTCGGCGTCGTTGGTTTCACCCGACCCCTCCTTGCTGTTTACCGTTGCGGGCATGGTTCCTTTCATTCCGTATTTCTTGGGCCAACAGACACCCCCATACACTCGAGCAACGTCTATCCAAAAATGCATCCGGACCGCCGATATCGAAGAAGTCGGCAAAACCGCCCGCCACGGTACCTTCTTCCAGATGGCCGGAAACTTCTCGTTCGGGGACTACTTCAAAGAAGGCGCCATCACCATGGCGTGGGAGTTGCTGACCACCTCCCAGGATGAGGGAGGCTTTGGGCTGGATCCCGATCGCTTGTGGGCCACCGTCTACGAAGAAGACGATGAAGCCTATGCCATCTGGCGTGACGTAGTGAAGTTACCCGAAGAACGTCTGCAGCGCATCGGCAAAGAAGATAATTATTGGCATACCGGACAGCCGGGCCCAGGCGGCCCATGTTCCGAAATTTTTTATGACCGTGGACCAGCATATGGAGCTGATGGCGGCCCAGCCGTCGATGACACCCGTTACTTAGAAATCTGGAACCTGGTGTTTATGCAATACCAGCTTGGAGACGTTCGCAGCCAAGCAGATTTCGACGTCGCCGGAGAACTGGCTAATAAGAATATCGACACCGGGCTTGGCATGGAACGTCTTGCGATGATTTTGCAGGGCGTGGAAAACATGTACGAAACAGACCAGGTCCGCCCGGTATTGGATCGTGCAGCTGAACTTGCGGGGGTCTCATATACCTCCACCGAAGATCCCGCGGATGATCACTTCGCCAATGATATGCGCCTGCGCTACATCGCGGATCATATCCGGTCAGCGTTGATGCTGATCAGTGACGGGGTAGTGCCGGGCAATGAAGGTGGCGGATATGTCCTGCGACGGCTCATTCGTCGTGCAGTACGAGCCATGCGTCTAATGGGCGTCACCACTGCGGTGCTCCCGGAACTCTTGCCCATCTCACGCGATGCGATGCGTGGTTCGTACCCTGAGGTCGCCGAAGATTTTGAGCGGATCTCCCGCATCGCGTATGCCGAAGAGCGCGCATTCTTGCGCACTATTGCAGCAGGGACCACACGCCTTGAAACCTCGGTCGCTCAAGCACGCGAAGCAGGTACAGCACTGTCAGGTGATGCCGCGTTTGAACTGCATGACACCTATGGCTTCCCAATCGATCTGACGCTGGAGATGGCTGAAGAGGCCGGGGTCTCGGTCGATCAGGACAAGTTCGTAGCGCTCATGCAAGAACAGCGCGAACGCGCCCGAAAAGACGCCAAAGCCAAAAAGACTGGCCACGCCGACACCAGCCTCTACTACCAAGCACACGCCGGCGAAGATACCGTGTTTACCGGGTACACCGAGCACACCACTCAGTCCACCATCCGCTCGCTGTTGATCGACGGCAACACCGCGGGCGTGGCACAACAAGGCCAAGAGGTCGAAGTCGTCCTGGATGCCACACCGTTCTATGCCGAAGCCGGCGGACAGGCAGCAGACAGCGGGCTGATCACCGGAAACGGTTTCGTCATCGAAGTCACCGACGTGCAGTCTCCCATTAAAGGGTTGTCGGTGCATCGCGGCGTCATTCGCGAAGGTGAAGCGCCGATGGGCGCCGAAGCCGTGGGTGCGATCGATCTCCAACGTCGCCTTGATGCCCAAAAAGCACACTCCGCGACCCACATCGTCCACGCCGCCCTGCATCAAATCTTGGGTCCAGAAGCAGTACAGGCCGGATCTTTCAACAAAGAAGGCTATCTGCGTTTCGACTTCCGTTGGCAGGATGCACTCTCCGAAGGCGCGCGGCAGGAAGTGGAAGAACTATCCAACATCGCCATTCGGGACAATTTCACCGTGCACACGATGGAAACCAGTCTGCAAGAAGCCAAATCCATGGGCGCGATGAGCCTGTTCGGTGAAAAATATGGGGACCGCGTCCGAGTCGTTGAAATAGACGGCGCCTGGTCACGCGAATTGTGCGGCGGCACGCACGTCACCTCGACCGCAGAAATCGGGACGCTGGCACTGCTCAATGAGCAGTCTGTCGGCTCAGGCAACCGCCGGGTGGAAGCACTCGTGGGACTCGACGCATTTGAGCACTTCGCTGCCGAACGGACATTGGTCAACCAACTGTCAACCATGCTCAAAGCACCCGCAAGCGACATTCCCGGTCGCGTTGAACAGACACTGCACAAGTTAAGAGAAGTAGAAAAAGAGCTTGCACAACTGCGGTCCCAACAGCTCCTGGCGCAAGCCGGGCAACTCGCTGACAATGCCGAAACCGTAGGTGACATCACTTTATTGGCCCATAATTTTGGAGCAGTCTCCAGTGCTGACGATCTGCGTTCGGCTGTACAGGATCTTCGCGATCGTCTGACCAAAGCTGGCAACCAAAATATTGTGGTGGCCATGATCGGCACCGCAAATAATCGGCCGCTGGTCGTTATAGCTGTCAACGAAGGTGCTCAAGCGAAAGGGCTGAAAGCCGGTACGCTGGTGAAAACGGCCTCACAGGTGTTGGGTGGTGGCGGAGGCGGGAAACCTGATTTAGCCCAAGGTGGGGGTCAGGACGTCTCCAAGATCGATGAGGCGCTAGCTACTCTGCGCCAACACATTGAGGCAGCCTAAGCACGTAAGTGCGCAGAACTCTTTCATGACACAGACACATCACCACGAACCCGTCAATGGGGTACGGCTCGGCATAGACGTGGGCCGTGCCCGCGTTGGGCTGGCTGCGACCGATCCAGCAGGTATTCTGGCCAGCCCGGTGGCTACCCTGACCCGAGACACGAAGAACTTTCGCGATCTGCACCAGATTGTTGAGGCGGTCATTGAACGGAATGCCGTGCGGGTCTATGTCGGAGATCCGATTAATCTCAAAGGCAACAGAACTGCATCCACCGAGGACGCTCACCGGTTTGCCCGACAGCTGAGCAGGCTGTTAGTCAAAGCCGAGCTGGCAGCCGAAGTTAGAATGATTGACGAGCGGTTGTCCACCGTCAGTGCCTCTCAGCAGCTCCACCAGGCGGGGGTTTCATCACGTAATCAGCGAGCTGTGATTGACCAGCTGGCTGCGGTCGCAATACTAGAGCACGCTATGATGCTCGAACGCAACACGGGCGTCAACACCGGGGACCTGGTCACTTCCGAACAGGAGGAAGAGTTTGACGGATAAGGAACTGCCGGAAGAGTCTTCCGAACTGAACTTCACCTCTCGTCGCGTGCGGCGTGAATATGAACAAGCCCGTGCAGAAGGCCGTCCCTACATCCCCGCTGAAGAACCACAGCCGACCCCCAGTGACACTGAAACCGAATCAAACGAGCACGACCCACAAGACCCGCTCGAAGAGCACTCAGAAACCACCGAGTCAGAACAGCCCGATGATGAGCAGGCATTGGGTTACATGCTGGTCGATGGTCAGAGCGTTGCAGTACCCAAACTGGACGAAGAACAACTCAAGGCACGCCAAGCCCGGAAACGCAAACGGACGTTCATTATGCTCTCCAGCTTTGCAGTCTTCCTTGGTCTCTTGGCTATCGTTGGTCTCGGTGTCGGTCAGCTCGTTGGCTGGACCAATAATGATTACCCGGGCCCCGGCGGCGAGGAAGTTGTGTTTGAGGTGCATCCCGGAGAGGGACCAATCGTTATTGGCAACCGTCTGGTGGACCAGGACATTGTGGCCTCCACCGGAGCGTTTCGTGATGCGCTTGAAGCCGTCAACACCAGCTCGGAAATCCAGCCCGGCGCATACACCCTCCGGTATGAGATGCCGGCCAAAGATGCCGCTGAGATACTACTCCAAGTCGGGGTACCGGGCATGAACTACGCCCATGTGAACTCCGGTCACCGCATTGAAGACGTCTATGCAACATTGGATGATCGCACCGAATACAGCCTCGAAGAAATTGAGGCGGCCGCTGATCCGGCAAACTACGATGTCCCCGAGCAAGCGGACACGTTAGAAGGCTACATCGCAGTCGGTGAATATCACTTCCCCTTGGAGGCTTCGCTCGAAGAAATCTTCCAAGAGATGATCGAACCAACACTTGATGAGTTTGAGCGACTGGAGGTCACTGACCCGACCGAGCAGCATCAGCTGGTCACCGTCGCGTCGATTTTGGAAGCTGAAGCACGGCCTGAAGATTTCGAAACCGTCGCCGGGATTATTGACAACAGGTTGGATAATTCCAACCCTGAAACCGCTGGGTATCTACAAATCGACGCCACCGTCATTTACGGCATGGGTGTCCGCCAACTACAGTTCAGCTCAGAAGATCGCCAAGATGAATCCAACGAGTACAACACGTATGTCCACCGCGGACTGCCACCCGGACCGATTGGTGCCCCATCGATCGCTGCGTTAGACGCTGCGGCCGCTCCTGAAGACAATGACTACTATTACTGGATCACCACCAATATTGAAACCGGTGAGACCCACTTCTCGACCACCTATGAAGAACACCGAGAATACCAAGCCGAATACCGGGCATACTGTGACGAAAACCCGTCGATCTGTGGGCGCGGATAAATGAAGCAGTCCGTCAGCATGGCAGAAACGATGTACGCAGCCGTCTTAGGCTCTCCGATAGCGCATTCAAAATCGCCTGATATGCATCGCGCGGTGTATGCGCATCTCGGCGTGCCCATCGTCTACGACCGTGTCGAGGTGACCCAGGATCAGGCGGCGGAGTTCATGGCCACGTTGCCGCAACGCTATGGATCTGTCAAACGCCTTGCCGGCTTCTCCGTGACCATGCCATTGAAAAGCGCCCTGGTGCCACACATGACCGCGCTGTCTGAACGCGTTGAACGACTCGGTGTGCTCAATACAATAGTTTTTGACGAGTCTGGACAGACCCGGGGATATAACACTGACGTCGACGGAGTCCGACTTGCTCTGACACAAACCGGCTACAAGCCATCGCGCGGTGGCACCATGGCGATTCTGGGAGCCGGTGGAACTGCCACAGCAGCGGTAGCGGCTGCCGCCGATATGGGCCTAGATGGCGTCGTGCTGTATGTCCGCAACGCACAGCGCGCCGTGGAAACCAGTACCGTAGCGACGCGGTTCGGGCTCAGGGTAGAGATCAAAAGTCTTGCGGACTTTAGTCAAGATAGTCCTATCCACCAGGCCGTGGTCGCCACCTTACCGGCGCACGCGGCAGATCCGTTCGCAGCACAACTGCCTGCCGGTCCGCTGCCGCCACTATTAGATGTCATATACGATCCCTGGCCCACCGCACTAGCCCAGGCATGGCAGGCCACCGGCAGCGCAGTTGCTTCCGGAATGGACATGTTGCTATATCAAGGGGTGGAACAGGCCAAACTCTTTACCCAGCGACTCGTTGACCCCAAGAGCATCGACTGGCAGCAGGCAACACAGTGCATGGCGGACGCGCTGGGCCTGGTCAAGCAGTGAACTCAGTAGACAAACATCGACATGAAGCCAGCGCACCGGCGCTGAGCATGAAAGAATCGGGCGTATGATGCGTTGGTTAACAGCAGGAGAATCTCACGGCTC
>CALBOC010000035.1 GCA_937896705.1 uncultured Micrococcaceae bacterium
TGTCGGCGACCATGACGTTAATGCCCGCCATGACGTATGGTTTCTCGAGTTGGGCAGTGGGTGCCGCAGGGTTAAAGGCATCGCGGTAGACCTGAATGGCCTGATCCAGCTGGTCGGGAGCAAAGTGAGAGGCAACCGAAAATGGCAGACCCAATTGGCCGGCAATAGAAGCTCCGTTAACAGTAGAGCCCAACACCCAGATGGGCACATTGGTTCCGGCAGACACGGCGGAGACAATCGGCATGCTGTAGGCGGTGCCATCATCGGCAAACCAGCCCTGCAAGTCGTAAATGTGCTGGGCAAACTGTTGGGGTTCGGCAGAAGAACGGCTGAGTGCTTGCGCGGTCATCATGTCGGTTCCGGGTGCACGACCCAGTCCCAGATCGATCCGGTCGCCGTGCATATTGGCCAGTGTGCCGTATTGTTCGGCAACCATCAGTGGCGCGTGGTTGGGCAACATGACTCCGCCGGAGCCCAGGCGGATCTTTTCAGTGCACTGGGCAGCTTGGGAGATCAGCAGCGCGGTCGAACTGGCGGCCAGGTTGGGCGTGTTGTGGTGTTCAGCGAACCAGACGCGATGATAGCCCCACTCATCGGCGAGCCGTGCCGAATTCATCGAGGCCTGAATGGCGTCGCGGGCCGTGGAACCCTCAGAGATGGAGACGAGATCGAGAATACTTAGTGGTACAGACAAGGTCAGCGTGGTCCTTTCGTGGGCGCAAACACCCAGGCGCGGTATGATTTCCTACCCGCAGCCTAGCTGGCGTTATCACCAGCTCGCATCGAGCGTGACCTTCCCCGTCATACGCTGTGCTCTCCGTCTTAGGCGATGAGCAACCCGATGCCACACGTGGCTAACCCTGCGACCAAGAAGACCACGCCGATCCAGAGCAGGACAATCCAGCGGTTCGGCGAGGTTCGGCCAGCGCCGATAGCCGAGAAGAAGAATCCCGCCGGCAGCAAAATGGCTGCGATAAGCACTCCGGTGCGGCTAAGCCATAACCAGCCGCCGGTCAGTGAGGTGGTCTCTGTCAGAAGTAAACACACTAGCCCCAGGATAATCAGTACACCGGCGTGTGCATGTCCGGCTCGATAGAACGCCTTCTGAAAATCAGTGACGGGCACGCTGCCACGCAAGATTTGTAGTAGCAGCCATCCGCCACTTGCGACAGTGATCGCAGCTAAGAGCACGATCCCTGCGGTGGTCTGTGCTGCAGTCGAGATTTCAACCATGGGACCCCCTCGGGGTGAGCTGTCTGATGCCCGTATCATAACGCTGTTATAAAACTCAGAGCAATACTATAGACTCAAAAAATGGCACGACCCAGAATCCACGACGACACTGTTCGCCGGCGTCTTTTAGAAGCAGCCTCTGCGATCATTGCGCAGCAAGGTGTTGAGGCGTTGTCCATGCGAAAAGTCGCCGCGACAGCCCACACCACCACCACGGCCATTTATTCCCTGTTTGGCGGTCGGGACGAGCTTATTGATGCTGTTGTTCGTGAAGGTTTCGAACGTTTTGCAGTGCACCTTCGTTCGGTTACCCACACCGACAATCCGGCCGCTGACCTACTGGCACTGGGCAAAGCCTACCGGGCCAACGCATTGCAGAATTCGCATTTCTACCGGGTAATGTTCAACAGCACACTCGGTTTTACGACACCTGAGCACAGCGCTGGAACCTTCGACATGCTGGTCGACGCCGTCCAACGCGCGAACCGCTGCACCCGTGCTCAAGCCCAAATACGCGCGTATCGACTCTGGGCCTATATTCACGGCTTGGTGAGCCTGGAACTCAACGGGTTCACCCCACCTGGCACCGATGCAGCGGATACTGAACAAGCCTTCCTCGCAGCTTTACGTGCTGCCGGACCCGTATTCGGAGACTAACCGTGCCCCTCATTGACCTGAGCCATCCGATTTCCCACGGTATGCGTGTCTACCCCGGCGACCCCGCTGTTGCCATCACACCAGCCGCCACGCTCGCCGCAGATGGCGCGAACGTCTCCCTGCTACACCTCGGATCTCACACCGGCACCCATCTGGACGCCCCGTCGCATATGGTGCCGGGAGGCCGAACGGTCGATCACATTGACCTGAACCTCTTGCAGGGCACAGCTCATGTGCTGCGAGCGAGGACCACTGATGCGGCAGCACTTCGGGACAAGGCGATCGGTGTCCACGAACTTGCACCTCTTCCCGATCAGCTCCCCCACATTGTGTGTATCGCTACCGGGTGGGATCAGTATTTTCACGACCCGAGCTACGAGCAGCATCCACATCTGACGCTTGAGCTTGCACGAACATTGTGGCAGAAGGGTGCTCGGGTCTTGGGTGTGGATACGCTGAGTCCCGACCCAACCTCGCCGACCGCATCGAGTACACCCGTGCATGAATTCTGGTTGGGCAACGACGGGGTGATTGTCGAAAACCTCACCGGTCTCACTCACCTTCCGGCACGTGTGCACATGGCGCTGTATCCGTTGCCACTGGCTGGACTGGATGGCTCACCAGTCCGGGCGATTGCCAGCTACCCCTAGCACTGTGTTCCTGGCGGGCGATAAACTCAACCCATGGCGAATATTGCAAAAGAATTAGCAGACAGTTTTACGAACACCGGGGTGAAACTTGCCTACGGTGAACCCATCGAAATCGCCGGCACTACCATCGTGCCAGTTGCGGCTGCAAGCTATGGCTTCGGAGCTGGAGAAGGCGTCGCGGAAGGTGAGCACAACGAAGGATCCGGCGGTGGCGGAGGTGGCATGTCTGTTCCGGTCGGAGCGTATATCACCCGCAATGGCAGGACCCGGTTCGAACCAAATCCGGTCGCATTGATAGCCGTTTCGATCCCGTTTATTGGTGTTGCAGGATGGGCTGTAGGACGGATCGTTAAAGCATCGAAACGCTAGGTGCGGATCCTGGACCATGACCCTTATGGCCAGATAAACACGGCGAACAGGAAGCTGCCGTAGCTAATGGCTGCAGCAACGGCAAAGATTTGGGACGGTTTAGACCACTGCCCACGAGCGGCTGCAATGACAAACGCAACCGTCAGCAGTACCCACACGAGCGTGTGACCAAAGGCAATGACTGTGTACCGTAAGCCAGTAGCCTCGGAGACTTCAACGCCATCACCAACGGTAGCAAAGATAATCGTCACGATCAGGGTGCCCGCCGCGGCGATTCCATACCAACGTTGAGTGCAAGAACTTGGAGGTATCGAAGTAGTCATGGCCTATCCCCGTACCATCGCAGCCAGAAAACTCGACCCGCAAAGCCTTCTATAGGGCCGAGGCTCACCCTTGAGTGCCATTAAGATACGCCGCTTCCCCACGAGTTTCAAGAGGAACTGCGGGCTGTAGAAACGAGAAAAGCTCCGAAGAAAAACTTCGGAGCTTTCACCATCCCAGTCACTGATACAGCGATCCAGGAAATTTGTGCGCGAGGGGGGACTTGAACCCCCACGTCCGTGAAGACACTGGCACCTGAAGCCAGCGCGTCTACCAATTCCGCCACTCGCGCGAATGACCTATGCTCACCAGCATCCGCTAGAAGCACGATCTATAGTATAAACACAATAGCGGCTTGAATGCTAATCAGGGTCATCCCAGGACCGCCGTTCCCGTCCTGACATCGTGCTTCGTGTATTGCTGTGCCCGATGTGCAAAAATGTAACTGCATGTGACAATTTCCCAGGACAGAACTACTCTGGGGTATTTACCGTTGAGCCGTTGCGGCCACGCTGAAAGGAGTGCCGGAGTGGGCATTTTGGATGGTTTAGAGAACCTTCTCGAACGCAGCGTGCGCAAAATCTTTTCGGCCGGTGGCTCCAAAAAGATCAAGCCCGTAGAAGTGACCAATGCGATGCGCCTTGAGATGGACAATCGCGCCGCCACGATCTCTGAGCAACGCACGTTGGTACCCAACGTATATACGATCGCGTTTTCAGAACAGGATTTCCCGCAAGTCCAGCAGTGGGGCCGTGCGCTCGCCGAAGAATTATGTGACGAGGCAATCCGTCACGCCTCGGTTCAGGGCTATTCTCTTTCGGGTCCCGTGCGGGTCACGTTCATCGCCGATGACGAGTTAGATCGCGGCGATATGGAAATCACCTCGACAATCGAAACGGCCGAGGACGTCAACCCCGGTCAACCGATTTCGTACTCCCCGGAGAAGGAAGTCAGCTCGCCTGCGGTGACACCGCCAGCCGAAATGACGGACTCTAATATACAAGTCGATCGGACAGCCTGGCGGCCCGTCTTAGAAATTGAAGGCACGCGTTACGCGATCAATTCCTCGTCAGCGGTCCTCGGCCGGTCACCGGATGTCGATATTACGGTGGCAGATCCTGGGATGTCTCGCCGTCACCTGGAAATTCAGGTCGCAGGGGATCGCGTCATGGCCCTAGACCTGGGCTCCACCAACGGGTTTTATCTTAACGGGCAAAAGGCAGGAAACTCGGTAGATTTGCACCACGGTGATATTATTACCGCCGGTCGAACAACCATCGTGTTCCGGCTCGCCCCAGACACGTCAACCCAGGCACGGAGGTAGCCCGTGAGCGAATTAGCGATAACTGCGCTGCGGTTTGGGCTGCTCGCCCTGCTGTGGATCTTTGTGTTCTCAGTGATTACCTCACAGGGCCGGTCACTGCAGATCGCTCGGCCAGCGCGCTTGACCAAACGCAAAAAGAAATCCGAACAAACTTCGAAGGCTTCCACTGATACACCACCCCCGCCCACCCGTGCGTTAGCCAGCAAACTCGTTGTCACCGAGGGGCCCCTGGCAGGCCGGACGCTTCCGCTCAACGGGCAACCGCTTTTGATTGGCCGTGCCCAAGATGCCGGATTGGTACTGGAAGACGACTATGCCTCCGGCCGCCACGCACGATTGTTCCCACAGGGTAGCCGGTGGTTCCTCGAAGACCTGGGCTCAACCAATGGCACCTTCGTCCACGGCAACCAACTGACCCGGACGATGGCCCTTGAACCCAATGTGCCGGTGCGCATTGGTAAAACTGTCATGGAGCTCAGGGCATAACTATGGCTCTAGAGCTGAACTTCGCCGCGCGCTCTGACGTGGGACGAGTGCGCTCAAAAAACGACGATTCCGCCTATGTTGGCCGATACTTAGCCGTCGTGGCCGATGGGATGGGCGGTCATGTTGGTGGCGATGTAGCCTCGGCTTCGGTTGTGCTCGACTTGGCTCCACTGGACCGCAACGATCTATCAGACCCGCAAACTGTGCTCGCCGATGAGATTCAGTCCGCGAACCTGATTCTCAACGATCTGGTGCACGACAATCCCAAACTCGCCGGGATGGGCACCACCTGCACCGCCGTGCTGGTCGACAACAACCTATTACACATGGCTCACATCGGCGACTCGCGGGCCTACCGCATCAAAAACGATGTCTTCGAACAACTTTCGGCTGATCACACCTTCGTTCAACGACTCATCGATGAAGGACGTATCCAACCAGAAGACGCCGAATCCCATCCGCACAAAAACGTGTTGATGCGCGTGCTTGGGGATGTCGACGCCTCGCCGGAACTTGATGTCGCCACCTTCGAAACGCAACCCGGTGAGCGCTGGATGCTGTGTTCCGACGGCCTGAATGCTGTTGTGGATGATGCCACGATCGAAACCCTGCTGCGGGCCGATAAGCCCCTGGATGACGTGTGCCGGGATCTGGTCGACGAGACGCTGAAACGCGGAGCCCCGGACAACGTGACCATCGTGGTCTTTGAAACCGCGGAAGCCAAAGTCACCGTCGAAGACCCACCGCGCAAGGAAGAGCTTACCGAATCCGCACTTGAGGTCACGAAGGCAAGTGACGGCGAGTCCGTATCGGCCGCCTTGTTGCGCGCTGATCTCGGTTCGCGCCCCCACCTGTTAGTTGGTGCGGCCGAGTTGGCCACCGACACCGATCAAATTCCGATCGTCACTCGCTCCTCATCGCAAAAGCGCGCCGCGGCCCTATTGCACGGTGCCTCAGATGCCGCAGCGCCGGAGCCTGCCCAGCCTGCAGAACTTGACGAGGACGCCGTGCCCACCGGTCGACGGACTTGGCCGCTGCTCACCATGGTGGGCGTCTTCTTGATCTTATTTGCCACCTCGCTTGCCGTCGGATTCCTCTGGATCCGCGGCCAATACTATGTGGGCAGCGTCGAAGACCGGGTGGCCATCTACCAGGGTGTGCCACAATCCCTTGGGCCGCTCGAGCTGTCTTCGGTCGAAGAATCCACCGACATTCCGCTGTCCCGGTTGCCCGGGTACAGCCGTCAACGTGTCGAAGCCGGGCTGCCCGCCCAAGATCTCAACCACGCCCGCGAGATCCTGATGGATCTGGAAACCGCCCTGATCCCAGAAGCCCCGCCGGTCTCTCCCCGAGATCAACCTGATGACTCCAATATCCCACTGGCATCCAACGGCGTCACCACATCGGCTTCCATTGCTGGTGCAACCGCAGGTGCCACAGGAGGCAACCCGTAATGGCCCACACTCTTGACGCCGTCGAAACCGAGGACCAACCGGTCAAAAAGCCCCTGCGGATCACCGAGCTCATCCTGCTGGTGATGGCCGTAGCGATCGGTTCGGGTGCCTACATGCTCTCCGGGCTGGGCATGGATCAGCCGCTGGACACCCACTACTGGATCCAGCTGGGGGTCATGGCCGCCCTGGCGGTCGCCTTCCACATCGTGCTGCGCCTGCGCGCGCCCTGGTCTGACCAGTACATCATGCCCTTAGCCCTGTCTCTCAACGGGCTGGGGCTGGCGATGATTCACCGGCTTGACCTGGTACCCCCGGGCGGCAATGCGGCCAATAACCAGCTGCTCTGGACGGCCTTGTCGATCATCATTTCGATGGCGCTGGTCTGGTTCATCATCGATTATCGGCACATGCGCCGCTTCACCTATGTGTGGCTGTTGGCCTCGGCGATCCTGCTGGTCTTACCGTTTCTGCCCTTCATCGGCATGGAAATCTACGGTGCCCGCATTTGGGTGAACCTCGGGATCGGTTCCTTCCAGCCCGGTGAAGTCGCCAAACTGACCCTGGCCATCTTCT
>CALBOC010000036.1 GCA_937896705.1 uncultured Micrococcaceae bacterium
GGTGTGGTGAAGGAATCCGAGAAGTACCCTCGGGTTCTTTGAGCCATTCTTGGCGATCTGCGACCTGTAGGACGGAGGGGCATTTCGGCAAAGGAGTTCAAATGCGGGGCACACCTGCAACCGCTATTGAGGGAGCTAGCATTCTTTGACTGGGCGACCTGGACCGTTTGTGAAGTCAACGAATTATGGATGTTTCTCAAGCTGTTGTCCAACAATTATCTAGGTCGTATGCGCGAATACGGCGTTTGCCCGTATTTTATGGGTGATGTATAGCACAATCTGTGTTGTCTCTGTTAGTTAGGGATGGTTGGCGCGAACATTCGTATTCGATGTGAATGTTCCAGTTCGGCGGTTCACTCATCTACACCTTAGGAACGAATAATGAAACTACGTCCAGTGTTATCTGCGGGGGCGATTGGTACCCTACTTGCAGCAGCAAATGCTGTTCCAGCTTACGCCGCTCCTGAGGACGCTCCCCTCGAGGTATCCTTCGCAGAAGCAAAAGTCATCGCAGACTCTGACACAGCGGATGATCTGATCTCGAATCTCGGCGGCGATACAGACTCGATAACCACGGGAGAGGATGTCAGTGCCACCGACGATGCGACTGCAATAGGGCACCAGGACGAGCCAGCAATTGAATATGTTCTCGAGCCTGGCGACGAGGAAGAGTTTCCGGCCCAAGGAGAAGGTGAAGAGCCAAAGCTTTTAGATACTGCTGAAGTTCCGCCCGTTGCATCTCCCGAAGAGCCTGTCGAAGCAGACGGCACCGGTGAAGTGGCGGCCAACGACCCCATAGACGAGGGTGTGCAAGACGAAACGGAGGGGGTAATAACCTCCGAGCCGTCTGACCAAGCAAAGGACGCAGACCCGCAGACCGGTGGCCAAGCAGAGGCGGACAATGATGACGACGTGGCGACGAGCCCAGACACTGACGCAGCTTCTGACGAGATAACCGCGGAGGAAACAGAGGGAGACGCTGACATAGCAGCTCAAGCCACCGTAGCCCCGCCAAACGGGACGAATGTTAGCCCTCAGGAAGTTAGTGCGTCGCAATCCCAAAGCGTGACCGTTGCTGGGGCCGAAGCGTTGGCCCAGGCATTGATCGGCGCGAACATTGAAATCCTCAACGTCACGTATACCGGGCATTCGCAATCAGCCGGGCTGTTTTCGGGATTTGGCGATGCTATTGGCATCGAATCCGGAGTGATCTTATCAACCGGGTATGCCGATCACCTTTACAACAGTGATGGTGTACTCCTCAATCGAGCAGTATTGTACGGGCCCAATACTGACGATGCCACCACCGGCAATATGAATACTCCCGGTGACGACGCCCTAGCAGCCTTAATTGACGGCACCACCTATGACGGGGCCATTTTAGAAATCGAATTTATTCCCACTTACGACACTGTGGCGTTCAACTACGTTTTCGGCTCCGAAGAATATCTCGAATACGTGGGTACGCAGTTCAACGATGTTTTCGCATTTTTCGTCAACGGCATCAACTACGCGACCCTAGACGACGGAACCGTGGTGGCGATCAATAATATCAACCACGAAACTAACTCAGAGTTCTTCCGCAATAATCCTCACGATGCCGACGGCAACTCTCCCTTCGACACAGGACTGGACGGAATGACTATTGTTCTGGGCTTCGATGCGCCAGTGAACCCCGGGGTAGCCAATATATTGAGGCTGGCCATCGCGGATGTCGGCGATAGCAGCTGGGACTCGGCGGTTATGATCCAATCCGGTAGTTTTACCTCACCTGAGGTGAATACTCCACCGGTTGCAGATAACAAAGCGGTCGAGACTGATTTCAACACACCGGTGGTTATCGTACTGACCGGATCCGATGCAGACGGTGACGAATTGACCTTCGAAATTGTCAACACCGCCGATCTAGCTGGCTCACTCAGCATCGATGGCGCGAACATCATCTTCATCCCAACTGCCGGCTTCTTCGGGGAGACCTTCTTCACCTACGTAGCTAGCGATGGTCAGGTCAATAGTCCCGAAGCAACGGTGGTGATCGTTGTAGCCAACGACGACCCAAGCGAACCTGGCCAACCCACAGATCCCACTGACCCAGAAGAACCTACGGACCCGACCGATCCGGAAGAGCCCACAGCTCCAACTGATACTAGTGACGCGGCTGGGCCGGGAGCACCTTCGGGCCCTATAACGCAGGTCGGTGGACAGCCCATAGATCAGGATGCTCGAGTAGGAGCGCTGCACGTTACCCCACAGTCAGATGCAGAGTCAGCCACGAGCTCGCTTCCCTGGGACCAACCCTTAGGCGTGCAATCAGCTGACCAGCCTGGCGAGAGCACTGAACATGGTCTGGCCACGACCGGTGCGGTCTCGACAACATTGGCGATAGGCGGCACCATGCTTATAGCGGCTGGGGCAGTGCTGTTGTTGTGGCGTCGACGTGCTAACTCATAAGGTCAATTGAAACTACGATTTCCTTGTCTAGCTTGTGGCCTCAAGTCCGTTCGGATTTAAGGCCACATCTTATTCTGGAAAGTCTGTGTTGAGACCCAAGTGTTCCCAGTCCATCAGATCATCAAGCTGCTTGTTCAGGTCGGTTTCGGCGACCTTGTTGGCGGCCTTACCTAGCACCAAACGCATGGGTGGATCTTCTAGCTCAGCCAGTTGCATGATGGCCGCAGCTGCGCGATTTGGATCACCTGGCTGGTTATCAGGCGCGGGATCGTTTTCTTTCCGACGCTTTCCGGCGGTTTCCGCATAGGCATCTAGCGGAGTATCGACCTGTTGCAGTGAGCGAGTGAAGAAATCTGTCCGGAAGGGGCCAGGCTGAA
>CALBOC010000037.1 GCA_937896705.1 uncultured Micrococcaceae bacterium
GATTGTAACCGCGCTTTCGCATCCCGGCCCCAGAGGTTGGGATAGGCACCACCCGGTAGGATGATGAACCACAATATTGGGCCGCGTAGTACAGGGTTCGATACATAATGGGACGAAACACTCCCGCAAGTTTAATACGCTGATGGTCCTTGAAGTTCAGGACGACTCTGGCCATCTCCGGGGTATACAACGAGGCAGCAAATACCGGTAATGGCTGGCCAGTGACAATGTCTAGGGGCAGCGCATCAGCAAAATCTTGGGCCTGGATCACCTGCCGAGTTTGGTCTTTGAGCAGAGTCGTACAGACGCGACACAGGTGGTACTTTTCGGCATCCGACCAGACGCACAGTGCACAGGGATTAGGAATCAGCAGATTCATCATGCCGACCCAGGCCCGCCCAACGTACTGAGCCGCCGGGGATGTCACGAAGTTATCTAGGCGTTGCAAGAACCTCATCCATCCAGCATGCCGCATCCTCACCTCGGCGGGGCTCGAACAGGATCGTTTGTGGAGAACTTAGCCCGGGTAGGACAGTTGGGTGGGTGCCTCGGGTTGTGCACGCCAGTTGTTACCAACCCGCAGATACACCTCGTCTTCGGTCTCGGCGTAGGTGTTGCCAGCCCCGGTAGAGAAATTGATCATCCCCAGCATCGGTTTGAAACTCACCGACGGGCCGCTAAACCCGATGAGTTCCAGTTCGACGCGGTCTCGAGCAGACACCCGGCCGGCTAAGATCTCAGCGGTGGAGTACCACGACACTTGGTTGGGTGGTTCATCGGTTTGCAGCCGGAACGTGTTGCCCAAGGCTTGCGGTTGGCTATCTTCGTCGCGAATCACCCCGGCGATATACAGCTGGGCGGGATCGTCTTCTGCTTCGACCACCACCGCGGCCCGGGTGCCATCCGGTGAAATTCGCAGGTCAATGATCTCTTCGTCGCGGCCAGCCCAGGGATGCATAATTTCTAAGACCTGATCATTGCGGTTGGTGTTGGATGCAATGATCGTGTTGCCCTCGGTGACTGTAAAGACCCAGCCGTGCACATCGAGCGACGGCGCTGTCAGCTCTGAGCCGGTGGCGATTTCATAGGCTTGGGTAGCCTCGGTCGCGATATACAGCGTGTCCCGATCGCTGTTGACAAACGCGGCGGTGTCGCGCTCGCGGTTGATAGTGGGGTCAGTCGGTTCGAGGTTCGCGACGTTCGGAAAACCGGGCAGTGTACCGGTGCTATTGGCCTCATAACTGACCAACTGATCCGTGGCCGCATCGACACCCACCTGAGTATTGCCCGTGGTCACGGTGCTATCGGCGGCAACAAAACCTTCGGGCGGGTCCTCGAACGTCAACGTGGTCCGCTCGCGGGTCATCGCAAGCTCCGAAATGCCGGGATAGCGTTGCAGCGTCAGCTCCAACTGTTGTGCCATGCGATAGCGACCAAGTTCAGAAGTGTTTTGAAAGGTTTCGTCGGTGAAGTCGACCTGGGCGATGCCACTGGTCACCGGCACGACCTCGCGGTAGAGGCCGGCGTCGGCAGGGAAGGCAGTCACGACCGCCCCTTCCAGATAGCGTGCAGGACCCTCCAACAGCGCGTTGACGATAGTGGTCGGCTGGTCCGGAGTGTTCAGCATCCACCGGACATCAGGAACCGCATACTCATAGGTGGGATCATAAAAATACAGCGTCTGAGTGTTAAACAGCGCACGGAATTGTGCGGCATCCAGGTGAATGCCATCGGGCACGTCATTGATGCGCCATTGTCCATCGACTTGCACGAGTCCAAAGTCGGCCTCACGGGTGGCGCCGTCATCGGCGATCTGCAGCACCCCCGCATCATCGAGAGAACCGACGATGGCCAGTTCTACGGTGTATTGGTTGTTTCCGGTTGCATCCACGATCGGCCGACCGGTGTAGATCGTCGTTTGGGCCGCCGGGTCCCAGTTGGCGGCTGCGGAGTCGGTCAGAAATTCACGGGCGGTAGAGAAATCGCCTTGGATACCGGTCGCGGCCAGGATGAACCCGTTAATGATTGAGGTCGGGGTGGCGTCGGTTGCTGGACCAGCCGGGTTGAAAGTGTAGGCTACATCTCTGTCGGTGTCAGCTTGCGGATCGGACTCTCCGACCTGACTGGATTCCGGGATACTGGCGCAACCCGCCAGGATGGTGGCTACGAGCACCGTGACGACGAGCGTGAGGTAGCGCACCGACCTCATGAGGACTCACTTTTTGGTTGGTACAGGTGTTGTTCGGTGATCCGATTGAACACGGCCGAATGGGTCGGTTCCTCGGCATCGGTGACGTCGACATCGCGGGGAGCAACCCGTTGTGCTCGGTCGTATTCTGGCGGTAGGTCCAGCGGTGCTGCCCCTGATACGACGGTGCCGGAGACCCTGGGCAGTGTCACCCGAAACGCCGAACCTTGATCAATTTTGCCCCAGGCGTCGAGGGTGCCATTATGCAGGCGCGTGTCTTCGACCGCGATAGCGAGTCCTAAGCCTGAGCCACCGGTGGTGCGGGTCCGGGCCGGGTCGGCCCGCCAGAACCGATCAAAGACGTGTCCAAGTTGTTCCTCGGTCATCCCCATACCGTGATCGCGCACCACGATGGACACGGCGGTATCGTCACCTTCTAAAATGACATCCACCGGGTTGGATAAGCCGTGCTCGATCGCGTTATTAACCAGATTGCGCAGGATGCGTTCAATACGGCGCGAGTCAACTTCTGCAGTGAAGGAATCTCCTTTGGCCACCACCGACAGCTGGGTGTCCATCTTATCGGCCAGTGGTTGCGCGGTGAGCGCGACATCAGCAGCAAGGTGCAGCAGATCGGTTTTCTCAACAGCGACCTCAGCCACACCGGCATCGAAGCGGGAGATTTCTAATAGGTCCTCCAATAAGGCCTGGAACCGTTGAACTTGGTGGTGCATCAGTTCAGTCGAACGACGCAGCACCGGATCCAGTTCATCCCGGGACTCATAGAGCACTTCTGATGCCATCGACACCGTCGTCAACGGGGTCCGCAACTCATGGGACACATCGGAGACGAAGCGTTGCTGAATCTGTGATAGGTCAGCCAGCTGCGTGATTTGATCCTGGATATTGTCGGCCATCTTATTGAACGACTCGGACAGTGAGCCGATCTCGTCGGTGCGCTTGACATCCATTCGCACTGATAGATCACCCGATGAAAGCCATTCGGCAGTTTGGGCGGCCTGTTGGATAGGCTTCCCGACCGAGCGGGTCACCCACAGCGCAATGCCGATGTTCATGAACACCAACACCACTCCGGCCACCAGCAAGATGTTCATCAGGTAGTCGATGGTCGCCTGAACATCCGAGAGATCATAGATGAAATACAGCGCGTAGTAGTTGCCCGGGGGCAGCACGACCTGGGTCCCAAATGCCAGCCCGGGTTGCGTGGATCCTTCGTCGGGCAGGGAGATGGACTGGTAATAAATACCACTGCCCGAGGCGACCTGTTCGGCTAATTCCTCGGTGATGAGTTGTTCAGTCGCCCCGCCGGAACTCATCGAACCCACATACAAGCTGTCATCTTCTTCGAGCGGCAATAACAAGAAGTCCCGGGCAAACGCCGTATCGTCGGTGGTCAGTTGACGAAGCGTATCAGCAACCAGTGAGGTCGTGGATTCCTCGTCGGCGGTCGCGGCGTTTTCAAAGACCTGGCGGGTTTGTTGCAGCGCGTGGTTGGCTTCGGCCTGTACCTGATTGAACCGCGACTGGAACAATCCGCTGGTTATTTGTTGGGTGAGAAAAAACGCCAGGAACAGGGACCCGATGATGGTTGCGGCCGCCGCGATGACGGCAGTACGCAGGGACATCGACGAATCCCAGCGCCACAAAAAGCGACGGCGAGCGCGGTTGGCCATGTGACCGAGGCGCTGAAACCATGAAGGTTTTTGCTGCTCTGGCGGCGTTTCGGCCGGGGTTGCAATGTCGGTAGACATGATCAACCGGCTTTATATCCGACTCCGCGCACGGTGAGAATCACTTCTGG
>CALBOC010000038.1 GCA_937896705.1 uncultured Micrococcaceae bacterium
GTGTCAGGCCGCGGAACCGTGCCGCAGCAGCAAACACCTCCATGGACAATTCGACACCCCGGTGCTTGGCCATGCGCAGTGCGAGGCGCAACACCATTTTAATATCTCGGGGCGTGATGCCGTCGTATGCGTAGACGAGGTCCTCCAGGAGCTGTGCATCTAAGGTGATGTCGTGCTCTGCGGCCAGCGTCTGCCAAATCTTGCGGGCGTCATCCTGATTGGGTGGCTGATAGTCGATGACTGCGGCACACCGGGCCAGGATCGCTTCGTCGACCCCGTGGACCCGGTTGGTGGTCAAGAACAGCAGGCCGTCGTAGTACTCCAGGGTGCGCAAGAACTCGGCGACAATCGCGTTTTGGGCCAGATCGAATCCGCGCTCCAAAACAAAGACATCAGCTTCATCCAGGAGCAACACTGCGTCCCAACGCTTAGCGCGCTCGAAAATCTCTTCGAGATTCTGTCGGACGTATTCGGCGGTGATACCAAGCGAACCGGTGTGAATCGAGTACAGCGGCTTCCCGACAACTTCGGCATAAACTTCAGCGGTTAGGGTCTTGCCCACACCGGGGCGACCACGGGCCAGAATCACATTACCGGAGGATTTGCCTTCGATAATGTCACCGGTGAACACGCTGATATCAGTGGTGAGGATATCGAGCAGTTCACGCTGGTCAGCGGGCAGGATGAGCTTATCTTTGAGGTCTTTGTCGTAGACATATTCGGTGAGATCGGCCGTGTTAACGTCCAGGTAGTCCTGGGCCGACAGGTCAAAAACCCGAACCGCTGTCACGACCGGGACTGCGCCGTGATCGCCCTCATCAAAAAGCGTCGAGGCTGTGACCATGCGCAACGGTGCGATATCGCTGGGGGCAATATCGTGGACGACTTTGCGTTCGGTGCGCTCTTTGGCCGAGCGGAAGTCTTCGGTGCGGATAGCCCGACCGGTAAAGAGATACTGTTTGCCAAACCCATGGTCAATAAGTTCTTGGAACTCGTCGCGACGCTGCTGGTATTCGGCTTTGAGACTTTCGGTTTCTTTATAGACGCGATGGCGGGTCAGAACCTCCACGGGGGTTTTGCCGACCAGCTCGGAGTCTTCAAAGTACAGCACGCGCGGGGCACGCGATGGACGCTTGACCGTGGGGTTATCTGCTTCCATCGTGATTTTGATGCGCGCTTCGCGGGTGCGATCGGCTTGTTCATGGTCAATCTTGATCACCAAATACGGGTGCACGTAGCCGTCTGGTTCTTGAACATACAGCCAACCGTCGATCAGATCGGTTTTCAAAAATTGCCGGAACATCTCGGCGGCAGAATCGATGTGCGGAATGGGTTGGAAATTTCCGCTGCGAGCGTCTTGAACGGCAGCAACCGTTCGAGCGAAGGAATCGTGGTCGAGTTCCTTGGCAGCTCCCAACAGATCAGCCAGTGCTGCATCGGTAAGGTATTTCTCCGCGATCCCCATGTCTTTCGAACGCCAGCTCGCGGCCTGACGCCGGGCCTTTTCGAGGTCAGGTGTCGAGGTAGCGGCTGCGATCTCGGTGGGGACAATAAACATTTTTACTCCTTCGACGGCGACCACAATCACCGGTGATCACCGTCACGCTGTTTGGAGTTAGCATACCTGCTCTTTTCAGATCTTTTAAATACTAGAGAGGTACCTATTAGTATCTCAGGCGTATATATGCGGCGGGATTCGGAGTCCTGGCGTGTGTAAGTTTCAAACCAGCGGGTCAGAATGTCATGCTGGAAAGTGGTGCGAGAAGCTCGCCCTACCCGACTTATCAGGAGACTTGCATGATCTTTATTGCCGCGAAATTCAAGGTAAAGCCCGAATATGCCGACCAGTGGCCCGAGCACGCTCGAGAATTTACGCAAGCCAGTCGCAGCGAACCCGGCTGCCTGTGGTTTGAGTGGTCACGCAGCGTGGACGACCCCAACGAGTACGTCTTGCTTGAAGCATTCAAAGATGACGCCGCAGAAGCCCACGTGACCTCAGCACACTTCAAAAAGGCCCAACAAGATTTACCCCCGTTGCTGCAGGAGACGCCAAAGGTCCGCAATATGCAGGTCGAAGACGATCACTGGCATGAGCTTGGTGAAATGGCCGTCTCCTAACACCCGCTGGGGCGCCTAGTCCCAAAAGCCCCGCGCTCGTAGAGTGAACCTATGACTACTCATGATGATGCTTCGACTGAGCAACTGAACCCACTGCAGGATCAAGACTTCCGACGCGTCCTGGTGGTGGTAGCCCATCCCGATGACGCCGAATACGGTACCTCTGCGGCCGTTTCGTTGTGGACCGAGCGCGGGGTCGAAGTCGGGTACGTATTAGCCACGGCCGGTGAGGCCGGCATGCAGCGGTCGCCCGAAGAAGCGCGCCAGATTCGGGCACAGGAACAGCGCGACGCCTGCGACATTGTCGGCGTGGAGCACTTACGGATTCTGGATTTCCCCGACGGGCTAGTGGAATACGGCATTGCCTTGCGCCGTGCCATTGCCGCAGAGATTCGAGCCTTCCAGCCCGATGTGGTCATCAGCGGTGCCGGCGAACTGGCTGTCCCCTGGGGCCTGGACCACGCCGACCATCGTGCCGTTGGGCTCGCCACGATAGACGCCGTGCGGGATGCCGGGAACCAGTGGCTGTTCACCGAACAGCTCGATGAACATGTCACCCCGTGGGAGACCTCCACGCTGTTACTGACCGGCACGCATCCCAGTCACTATCTCGAGATCACGCAAACTGGGGTGGACAAGGCGGTGGCTTCGCTGGCTGCGCACGAACAGTACCTGGCAGACCTGCCAGATCATCCCGCGCCAGAAGATTTCATCCCCCAGATGCTGGCCGAACAGGGCCGGGCCGCGCAGGTGCCCTACGCCATGGGCTTCAAAGTTCATTAGCCCAATAGCTAGCTGCGTACATACATCTGTGGGGTAAAGCACGTAGACTGCAAAACTAGTAGCTCCGGGATTTTCGGAGCTTTCGACTCATCGGGTCGCCGGCTGCAGTACAAGGATGACATTTTTGAGCAGCACTTCTTCCACGGCCGAATCGCTTCGGCCACCTTCCCAAGACCCCACGGACCACACCATCCGACCGGGTGATCCCAAAACTTTTTTCCATATCAAAGACCTCGTCCGTGAGGCGGGACTGACCGGCAGACGGCGCGGGTACTACCTGATCACCATGGGCATTCTCACGCTGCTGTTGGGTGGCATCATCACCGGGGTCATCCTACTGGGTGACAGCTGGCTCCAGTTGCTCATGGCCGGCGCCCTGGGCATTGTCCTGACGCAATTCGCTTTCCTAGCCCACGAGGCCGCTCACAAACAGATTCTGTCGTCGGGCAAGACCAACGACAAACTTGGTCGCTTTCTGGCCAACGCGGTGGTGGGGATCAGTTACCAATGGTGGCTCAATAAACACAACCGCCACCACGCCACCCCAAATACGATTGGCAAAGACCCCGACATTGAATGGGACACGATCTCGTTCCAACCGGTGGATGCGCAACGCCAGACCGGTTTCTTGCGGTGGATCACCGAGCGCCAGGGTTACCTCTTCTTTCCGCTGTTAACGCTGGAAGGGCTCAACCTGCACTACCAGTCGATCAAGTACCTGTTCGTGGCGCCACGAGTGAAACGTCGGTGGCGCGAGCTGCTGACCATCGCCGCCCGGATCGGGCTCTACCTCGGTGTGCTATTTCTCTTCCTGCCCTGGGGCATCGCCCTGGCGTTTGTTGGCGTCCAGCTTGCGGTGTTTGGCGTGTACATGGGTGGCTCGTTTGCACCCAACCACAAGGGTATGCCGATGGTACCTAAAACTGCGCGCATCGATTTCTTCACCCGACAGGTGATGACCAGCCGCAACGTGATGGCGCGCAGCCGATGGGGTAACCACGTGTTGTCCGTGGTCTATGGCGGACTGAATTATCAGGTCGAGCACCACCTGTTCCCCTCGATGCCCAGACCGAATTTACACGCGGTGTCCCAGATCGTGCGCAAATACTGTGCCGACCACCAGATTCCCTACACGGTCGCGACCGTTCGCGAATCCTACGCGTCGGTCATCCGGTATCTCAATAAGGTCGGCCTATCGGCCCGCGACCCATTTGAGTGCCCGATGATCAGCTCGCTGCGCTATTCCTAACCTGACACATGATGCACCGCGGTCACGCCGCGGGGCTGAGTGCGGGCTGGACACCGGCTGAACAGGACTTTCAGTTTTTCCTGTTAGTCTCGCCGGGACTTCGCATATTTGTTGTATAGAAAGGGGCCTTGATGCCCAAGAAGTTTCTCCTGAGTATCGCGGCTGTCGCCGCCGCGTTCAGTCTTGCCGCCTGTGGTGCCGATGGTGACGACGAACAAGCCACCGAGGATGCACCACAAAGCCAGGAACAAGGTGACCAGGCCATGCCTGAACCGGAACTGGATAACATTCCGGATGTCGTGGCAGTGGTCGATGAAGAAGAGATCTCAGGGGATGCTTTCGCTGAGAACTATGAAGCCCAGTTCCAGCAGCTGACCATGCAGGCGGCCATGGCCGGGCAAGAACCCGACCAGGACCAGCTCAAAGAGCAAGCCCTGGAGATGATGATCAACAGCGAACTGCTAGTGGATGAAGCCGAAGAGCAAGGCTTCAGTGCCTCAGATGAGGACGTCGACGAATACCTCGCGGACATGGCCGAAGCCAACCAGGTGGAGTCCTCGGATGCCCTCATGGAAGAGCTTGAAGCCCAGGGCCTGTCCGAAGAACGGATCCGCGAAGACCTCCACAGCCAAGTCATGATCGATCAGGTCGTCGACACCCTTGACGTCGAGGAGCCATCAGAAGAAGAGCTCCAGGAAATGTACGACGCTCAGGTGGAACAACTTGAAGCAATGAACGAGCAGGTCGAAGAAGACCAGGCCCAAGAAGCGCCCTCGTTCGAAGAGCTCGAACCTGAGCTCGAGCAACAAGTAACCCAGCAAAACGAAAACGAAGCCATCGCAACACTGCTGGATGACCTTCGTGCCGACGCCGAAATCGAAATTCTGCTCTAAACGACGGCAAAAACTTCTGCGGGCTGGAGATCAACCGATGATCTCCAGCCCGCAGACGTTTAACGGAAAACGGACGAAGCGTTAGCTATCACCAAGTTGTGTGATAATTTCTTGTCGCACTGCTTCGACCTGTTCTTTGCCCAAGCCGAACTGGCGATCCGTGCCGAAATCAATGA
>CALBOC010000039.1 GCA_937896705.1 uncultured Micrococcaceae bacterium
GCCATATTGGTAAATCCCGCCCCGTAGGTTGCCGTCGCCACCGCGAGTTTGCCGGTGGCCCGATAGTAAGCATCGGCTGCGGTGACCGCTGCGACCTCATGGCGTACCCCGGTAAACCCAAAGTCCTGCGATGTCAGCCCAGAAATCAGCTCGACATTCCCGTTGCCCATCAAGCCGAATACTCGGTCGACCCGTTGGGTGATAATGCGAACCAGTTCTTCGCTGACGGTGGTGTGTTGGACCGGTGACTGCACCATGTGGGGACCTCCTGCTAGCTATACTCATGATCAGCATCACCGAAGGCAGCAGAACGTACAAGAGCTTTGTAAAATTTTGAGCATTATGCCAAGTACAGATCAGAAAGAGGAGCAGAATGACAACCAAGAACAGCAACCGTGAACTGGACGGGTTGGACGCTGAGATCCTGCTGGCGCTGATCGATCAGCCCACGGCCACCACCGTGGCACTGGCTCAACGTTTATCGGTGTCACGGAATACCGTGCAGGCACGGTTACAGAAACTCAATGACAACGTGCTGGACTCCTTCCAGCGCCGCCTGTCTCCTCGAGCACTGGGTTACGAGGTCAGCGCATTCATGAACGCCTCGATCCGGCAGGGCTATGACAAAGAAACCATGGCCGCGCTCTCCGAGATCCCCGAAGTGCTCGAGATCTATGCGACCACCGGCGATGCTGACCTCCGGTTGACGGTCGTCGCGGAATCCCCCGAGGATCTGTATCGCGTCAACCGCTTGATCTTAGAGATCCCCGGCATCGTGCGCACTTCCACCGCGGTCGTGCTGAAGGAGTTTCTAAGCTACCGAGTCAAACCGCTATTGCAGCGGATCGCTGATTAGTACTCGTCGTCGAGCAGGAACGCACCGCGGTTGGTCAGCGCATAGATCAGGTCGTCTTGGGTGACTTTTGCTTCATTGCGCATGATCGCAGCCTTGGCGGCCGATCGTGCGGCAATGGATAGCTCAGCCTGCGATAGACCCTCGAAGTACTGTTCGTAAATATCGACTTCGTTCATCACCGGTTCTGGGGCCCGGTCACCGAGCTGGGAACGGATGACGCGCATGGCCTCTTCGGGTGACGGCAGCGAGAAGGTCAACACCGTATCGAAGTGTCGGAACATCGACCGATCCAGCACCCCGCGGCGGTTCGTGGCGGCAATGGCCACCGAACCCTTCCCCAGCACATCAACAAACAGCAAAAACGCTTTGAACACCCGACGAGTCATACCCGAGGCGGTGTCATCGCCGATGGTGTCGAACACGTCAAAGAGGTACACGGCCCGGCGCCGTGCGAGCCGGTCGAATACCTCACGCAGCGACGGCACGTCTTCTTCGGCCGAGTACACGTTGAGCAGGTTATCCAAATAGACGGTCACCAGTGGAATGCCCAGTTCAGCGGAAATGACCTCGGCGGTAGCGGTCTTGCCGGTACCTGCCGGGCCTTCCATCAGCAAACGGTGGGCGGGGGTGAAGCCGAAGTCCCGCAGCAGGGCTGCGCTGCGGTGCTCTTCGAGAATCTGGCGAACGCGCTCCACGAGATCCCCCGAGATGGTCAGCTCGTCGAAGTCTGCATCCGGTCTGGCAACCTTGATGAATTCGGCCAGATCCGAGTCGATATCGACGCCCAGATCGTCTTCTTCAACGGTTTGCAGTTCTACGGCTTCGCCGCGGGCCTCTTCAATGGCCTTGCGGATTTCTGTCGCTGCGTTTCGTCGACCTTCAGACAGTTCCCGGTGGGCCACATCCAGGGCCACCGCATAGAAACCGTCTTCGTCACCAGCAGCGTGGTTCGCCACCATAGCCGCGATATCGTGGCTGAGTCCTGACATTGTTGTATCAAATCCTTGAAAAAATGAATCGCTGCAACACTACCATCAACTATAGTAAGCATGCTGACTACCTCGAAAGGCGCCATGAGTTTCGCTAGCATTGCTGCACTGATCGGGCTCGCCTTCCTGGACGCATCCACGTTATCCACGCTGCTGATCCCGTTATGGCTATTATCCAAGCCCGGTGCGTTCCAGCCGCGACGACTCATCACCTATTTGGCCGTCACCGCCGGAACCTATTTCGTGGTGGGGATTGTGGTGCTCACGGTCGCGTCGCATCTGATCGACACCTACCTTGACACGCTCCAGGGACCGCTGGCAGACCGGATCTTCATTGGGCTGGGGGTGTTGGTCATCATCATGGGCATCATCGGTATTCTTCGTGGACGGCGAGAAGCCAAGCCGGGCCCTTCGGT
>CALBOC010000040.1 GCA_937896705.1 uncultured Micrococcaceae bacterium
CCAAGGGCGTCGCTGGCCGAATTAACCTCGCCGATGATGGCGCCGAGCTTGGCCACCGTGGTCTGGATCGCGTTAATCAATTGCCCCACCTCATCCCGGGCGCTGTAATCGATGGCGACCAATAAATTGCCCTTGGACAGCTCCTCCATGGCGTCGCGGGCCTTGCCCATGGGCAAGGTGATACCGCGGGTGATCAGCCAGGCGATCGCAAGCGATAGCGCCACCGCCGTTACACTCAACACCGTCATCAACAACAGCGCCTGCTCATATACCTCGGCCGCCAGCGCTTTGTTCTGCTGCAGCAGGGAGTCCTGATATTCGAGCAGCGCCTCCAGACTTGCCTCGTATTGATTGAACGCTGCGCGCAGATCGCCAATGATGAGCTTTATCGCGGCCTCATCGCTGCTGGTAGCGCTAAGACTTCAAACCCCCAAGAGGCTTAGAGCCCCGTACGCAGGCTCCTCATAGGGGTGCGCCTGCTTCATCGCTATCACTGCGTTGCTCAAGCTTGCTTCGCTACAGATCATCCCGACTTTATATTCATTCACACAAGCTACCTTGTTGACCTCACCCAAATGAGGTCGACTACCTTTTAGTGGCACAAACTGCCCCTCACCTAGCGTCTGCCAGGCGCATTGCTCATAACACCCAGCACGCCCCGCACCAGCGGCAAACATTGCTGACTTTACTTGCTCCAGATGGGTTTCAGGCACGTAAACAAACAACTGGATCATATCGACGCTTTCCCTCTGGATTAGCGATAGAATGGCAATCTTCACACTACGTCTCGATACTCATGCGTTTATTTGTCGAAAATCTAACCAATATTGACTTCAGCTATCTCTGCCCCGACCGGGGCTTAGTCGGCGAGACCTGGCTGGCCAGTGTAGAACTGGCAGGCGAGCCGGATCTGCAAGGCATGATCTGCGACTTTGGCACCGTAAAGAAACAGCTAAAACAGTGGTTGGATCGTTATCTTGACCATTGTTTGTTGGTACCAAGCCAATCTCCCAGAGTGAGTATCAAACAATCTGACCGGCAGATGTCAATCAGCTTAGCCTGCCACGATAACCGCTACATTCGTATTGACAGCCCTAAGGTGGCGATCTGTGTGATCGAAACGGCAGAAGTTACCCCACAATCCGCCGCACAGTGGTGTGAGAAACAGCTGAAATGCATGTTTCCAAATGCACACCTGACTATCTCCTTTAAAGCAGAAGAAATCACATCTCCTTATTATCACTACAGTCACGGCCTTAAAAAGCATGAAGGTGATTGCCAGCGCATTGCCCACGGCCACAGATCAAAGCTGATGATTTGGCTCAACGGGGTTTTAGCCAAGGAACTCATTAGCGAGTGGACAAATAAGTGGTCTGATATCTACATCGCCACAAGAGAAGATTGCGTAAGCGAGAAGGATGGCGTGATGACTTTCAGTTATACCGCTAAGCAGGGTCACTTTCAGCTCAGCATCCCGAGCTCTCGCTGCTATGTCATTGAGACGGATACAACCGTCGAATATATCGCACAACACTTAGCCAATGAAATTAGCGCTGCCTATCCCACCGACCATCTACTCGTAAAAGCATTTGAAGGGGTAGGCAAGGGCGCCATAGTGGAAGTAAAGCCGCAAAGCGAAACCAAATAAAAGCAGGATACCTAAGATGCTTCTGCTTTATCTTAGGCTCTCTGAATGGCCCTAAATTCAAGGCATTTGAACCGGAGCGCTACCTAATGAGGCCGAGACAACTAATAAAAACATAGAGCCTGGGATAAAAATAGATTCCCCCAACTTAAAACGCCCCGATCATTTCTGACTGGGGCGTTTTTGTTTGAAGCCTGACAAAACGGCTGTGCGACCGTTTTGGACAGCGAGCAGCTGCCCGAAGGACGAGGCACAAGGATGTGCCAAGTGTCCATGATCGGAGCGCAGCGCGGTCCCAGAACATAAAAGGCGGGTCTGCCCATCGGAGACGGGTAAATGGCCCACAGTAAAACGCCCCGATCATTACTGATCGGGGCGTTTTTGTTTGAAGCCTGACGATGACCTACTCTCACATGGGGAGACCCCACACTACCATTGGCGATGCATCGTTTCACTTCTGAGTTCGGGATGGGATCAGGTGGTTCCAATGCTCTATGGTCGTCAGGCAAAGCGGTATGACGGGTTTCGGTCTTATTTCAGTTCTCTGAAGGCCTAATCCTTACGTCAAATTAGATGTGGTCGATAAAGTTGTAACTGCTTGTTCTCGAAATGCCTGTATCTGCTTATCCGTGTTGGATCTGTTGCTCGCAGTCATCGCTTTCATGTCTTACTTGTTCTTTCGTCAATGCTCGCCATTAATCATCTCTGTTATATGGTCAAGCCTCACGGGCAATTAGTATTGGTTAGCTCAACGCCTCACAGCGCTTCCACACCCAACCTATCAACGTCTTAGTCTTAAACGGCCCTTCAGGGGGTTAAACCCCAGGGAGATCTCATCTTGAAGGAGGCTTCCCGCTTAGATGCTTTCAGCGGTTATCCCGTCCGAACATAGCTACCGGGCAATGCCACTGGCGTGACAACCCGAACACCAGAGGTTCGTTCACTCCGGTCCTCTCGTACTAGGAGCAACTCTTCTCAAATCTCCAACGCCCACGGCAGATAGGGACCGAACTGTCTCACGACGTTCTAAACCCAGCTCGCGTACCACTTTAAATGGCGAACAGCCATACCCTTGGGACCGGCTTCAGCCCCAGGATGTGATGAGCCGACATCGAGGTGCCAAACACCGCCGTCGATATGAACTCTTGGGCGGTATCAGCCTGTTATCCCCGGAGTACCTTTTATCCGTTGAGCGATGGCCCTTCCATACAGAACCACCGGATCACTATGACCTACTTTCGTACCTGCTCGACTTGTCTGTCTCGCAGTTAAGCTGGCTTGTGCCATTACACTAACCTCCTGATTTCCGACCAGGATTAGCCAACCTTCGTGCTCCTCCGTTACTCTTTGGGAGGAGACCGCCCCAGTCAAACTACCCACCATACACTGTCCTCAATCCCGATAAGGGACCTAAGTTAGAACCTCAAACATACCAGGCTGGTATTTCAAGGACGGCTCCACATGGACTGGCGTCCACGCTTCAAAGCCTCCCAGCTATCCTACACAAGTAGGTTCAAAGTTCAGTGCAAAGCTATAGTAAAGGTTCACGGGGTCTTTCCGTCTAGCCGCGGGTACACTGCATCTTCACAGCGATTTCAATTTCACTGAGTCTCGGGTGGAGACAGCGCCGC
>CALBOC010000041.1 GCA_937896705.1 uncultured Micrococcaceae bacterium
CCGTATTGCCCACCGAGGACTTCTTGAAGTTTGCGAGCATAGACTGCATCGGGATGATCTGGGACTGAGTTGTACTGCAGTTCTTGTCTATGGAAAAACATAACGTACGCTCCCTAAGATAGAGCACACAAGCACCATGCAGGCGACTCGTCGGTCTGAGCTCACCGGCGCTTGTGCTCGGTAGGTATCAGCGTAGTGACCCTGTTCTGGGAGCAGAAGAGCTTAGAAACAGCTTCAACCAATACACAGGTAGTACACAGCATCGAATATGGGGGAGATTCCATGGACACAGAGGACATCCGAAAGCGCCAGTCAGAGCTGGTAACCCGCTTATCACAGCAACTGTCGCCACAAGAACTTGCAGACGCGAGTCAAGAGTTAGAAGAGCTTGCCCGGCAACTAGAAAAACGTACTTAGTGCCCCACCGTCGATTTGATTGTTCAACTCACGAGCCACCGTCCAACTCGGCCCGCCCAATGGGCTGAGTGTTGGAATCTAGTCGAGGAGCTCATCGTCTTGATCGATCCACTCGATTTGCCACCGCTGTTCGGCTTCGTTGTAGACCAGCTCAGCCCACCAGCCCTCAAGCGTGGTTTCTGCGAGTCGCTCATCCTCCACTAACTCTCCATCCAGGTAGAAATCGCTGGCCGGTTCGGTCACGTTGAAGATCACTGCGGTCCACTCGTCGTGATTTTCTTCATCAAGATAGGACTGGGTTTCAACTATCTCAATTTCTGTTGCCCCGTCTAGCGTGGCCCACGCTCCGGCCTCGTGGATCTGTTGCCATCGGAAGATCGATTCGGTGCACATATCGCACGTAAAATACGAGACGCTGGCTGCAGGTTGGGCATGACCGGTCTGGCGGACATAATCAATGCCTTCCCAGAAGTACTCCACGGTCGCTTTGGCACCTTCCGGCGAGTTTTGCTGAGCTACCTCGGGAAATTCCGGCTCGGCAACGTCGGGGGCAGAGCCCTCCGCAGTCTCGTGGTCTTCCAGCGGAGCAATATCCACCGTCTCTTCGAGCTCGAGGGGTTGGGCTTGTTGGCCTGCGCAGCCGACCAGCACTGTACTGAACGTCAGTCCTGCTAAACCCAGGAATCGACTCGATTTTAACGGTGTCACCAATAGCTTCTTGTGTTGGATGTTCATGGCTATTGACGGTACTGTGCCCGGCGAATGGCCGCAGCGAGCTAACACCAGATTGTGGATAACATCCGCTGTGAAACTTCCCGGGGTGGGTTTTCCACACACTCAGGTTATCAGCCTGCGGCCGTTGCCGGATTATTGCAGCATGGGTGCCACGACGAACACGAAAGGCATGAACATGAGCCCAATGACGACACACACCCCGGCTTCCAACGAGCAATACTTTTCCTTCCCCGTCAGAAACGGTCAGGTGCATCTAGAGGCAGTCGCAAGCCCGGAATTAGCTCGGCTGGTTTCGCATGTGTTGGGCATCTTGGCAGACCGGAAGACACCGGATGAGGTTGCATAGACCATCATCCGGAATGTCCGCTGGTTAGCGGAGTTTATCGATGAATCGCTGCCCATAGGTTGGGTTAGGCGGGTACGCCGCCTGGAGAGTATCGATCCGGGTGGGCTTATAAAAGTGTGTGCGATACTGCGAAAAGAGCCGGAAGCTCTCATACCCGCCCCACGTGCCAAAACCAGCTGCCCCGGTGAAGTTGTGCGGCATGGATGGCAAACCCGCCTGGACGACAGTCACGTTCATGACGGCTGCACCCGCATTGATGCGGTGCATGAAGTCTTTGCGGATCCGACGCCGTTCGGAGAAAAGGTAGGCTGCCGGAGCGGTGGGTTTGGCATTGACTAACTCGACGGCTTCGTCGTAGGTGTCGACGACCAAGATCGGCAGGATCGGCCCGAGGATTTGTTCTTGCATGATCGCCGAGTTGGGGTGAACATCAGCCAGGATGGTGGGGGCAAGAAAGGCCGCGTCGGTGTTGTATTTTCCGCCGTAGACCAGCCGGGCCGGGGTCGCCTCGACGGACCCTTTGATGGTGGCCTGGATGAGGTCGACCAAATGTTGGGTGTGCTCGGATGTGATGATGCGACCGTATTGGGTGGATTTGGCGGGGTCCGGCCCGTAAAATTCTTCTACTGCGTCAATGACAGCGTCTTTGACCTTTGCGGCGACATCATGGCCCACTGCCAACAAGTAGTCGGGGCTGACCAGACTCTGGCCCGCGTTGGTGAACTTGCCGTAGGCAATCCGACGTCCAATAGTTTTCCAGTCGCTGCCTTCCACCACGATGACCGGAGATTTCCCACCCAGCTGTAATGTCACCGGGGTCAGGTGGTCGGCAGCGGTTGTGTAGACCCGGCGCCCCAAGCCTTCCGAGCCGGTGAAAAATAGATGGTCAAGGGGTTGGGCCGCTAATTCATCGAGAGCCTCTTCACCACCGGTGACCGTGACAATGGATCTCGGATTGAGATACTCCGGTAGCACTTTGCCCAACAGCTTGGCAGTGCGCGGGGTGTGCATCGATGGTTTCAGCACCAGGCAGTTGCCGGCCGCGACAGCCCCAACTAACGGTGCCATGAGCGTGTAGAACGGGTGGGTCCAGTTGCCGACGATGCCCACAATGCCCAGCGGTCTGGGTTTCACCATGGCTTTG
>CALBOC010000042.1 GCA_937896705.1 uncultured Micrococcaceae bacterium
GGGAAGATAACTTCTACGGTCGCCGAATCTGTCTCAGGGTCGCGACGTAGAAAACGAAGATGTTCTCCGGTGACTGGGTTGTGAATGTGATCCCATTGTGAAATTTTCATGCTTCACCGATCCCAGGCATGACATATAGCACTGAAGACGCGGGCTTGGGACTCTGACAAACCTACGGTCTCGCGCTGGCATAATGAGGTTTTGGCCTCATCCTTAGTCTATTCGAACTTTTCTACTCACCATAGCCGGAATCGATCCTTAGAGCTGCATTGACAGTTCGAGCCAGCGCTCCTCGAGTTCCTCATTTTCTAACTCGACCGTGCGCAGTTGGGTCGTGAGTTCTTGTAGGCCCTCGTAATCGGTGTGGTCGTGTGCGGCGAGCTGCTCGTGCAGCCGTTCGATACTGGAGGCGAGCTTTTTGAGACGTCGTTCAATAGCAGATAGTTCGCGCTGCGCCTCACGGCGTTTGCCGCCCGTCAGCTTCGCATCATCGTCGGGGTCGTCTGATACCCGGGGCTGATCGGCTCGGGTGGCCGCCGGTCGCGATGCGAGCTGTTTACTGAGCCGCAGATACTCATCCACGCCGCCTGGTACGTGGCGGAGAGTGCCATCCAAGATTGCATACTGTTGATCAGTCACGCGTTCCAATAAATACCGGTCGTGAGAGACGACGATGAGCGTGGCGGGCCAGGAATCCAGCAGGTCTTCCATGGCGGTGAGCATATCGGAGTCCACATCGTTAGTCGGTTCGTCCAATACGATGACGTTGGGTTCACTCAACAACAGCATGAGCAGCTGCAACCGGCGTTTTTGGCCACCGGAGAGGTCATCGACGCGGGCCGAGAGATGTTCGCGCCGGAATCCGAGTCGCTCGAGCAGTTGGGCGGGGGTGTGTTCCTTGCCATCAATGGTGAAGCTGGTTTTGGTGCGAGCCAAGACTTCGCGCACCCGGTCGGCACCGATGTCTTGCAGTTGGGAAAACTGCTGGTCCAGCATGCCGACTTGTACGGTTTTACCGTGTTTGACCTTCCCGTGGGTGGGTTGCACCGCACCGGTGATCAGGCCCAGCAGGGTGGATTTGCCCGCACCGTTGGCCCCAAGAATGCCGGTCCGCTCCCCCGGAGCTATCCGCCAGGTGACGTTTCGTAAAACCTCACGGTCCCCGAAGCTGACGCTGACATTTTCGATATCGACCACGTCTTTGCCCAGTCGGGCCACAGCTAGACGCTGGAGCTCAATGGGGTTGCGCACCGGTGGGACATCTTCAATAAGTTGGGTGGCGGCGTCGACTCGGAATTTAGACTTCGCGGTTCGGGCCGGTGCTCCGCGGCGCAGCCACGCCAGTTCCTTGCGCATCAGGTTCTGACGTTTTGCCTCGGCTACAGCAGCCATCCGATCGCGTTCCACGCGTTGCAGAACATAGGCCGCATACCCCCCTTCAAAGGCATCAACCACACCGTCGTGCACTTCCCAGGTCTGGTTACAGACCGCATCCAAGAACCAGCGATCGTGGGTGATGACCAGCAGTCCACCGGCGTTATTCGCCCAGCGACGGTTGAGATGATCTGCCAACCAGGCGATCCCCTCGACGTCAAGGTGGTTGGTCGGTTCATCAAGCGCCAAAATATCCCAATCCCCGATCAGCAATCGGGCAAGCGCGACTCGTCGACGCTGCCCGCCCGATAAGGAGCCGACCGTCGCGTTCCAGTCCAAATCGGTGACGAGACCGTGGATGACGTCACGAATTTTGGGGTCGCTGGCCCACTCGTGTTCTGCCAGATTGCCAACGATGGCTTGACCAACCGTCTGACTGGTGTCCACAGCATCAGACTGGTCCAGCATGCCGATGGTCACGTCGCTGCGGACGGTCACCTGGCCAGCGTCGGGCTCGAGCTTGCCCACGAGCAGTTTCATCAAGGTGGACTTGCCGTCGCCATTGCGACCGACGATACCGATGCGGTCTCCGGCGGAGACTCCCATCGTCACCGATTTGAGCACTTGTTGGGTTGGGTATTCGAAATGTAGGGCTTCTGCCCCTAAAAGATGCGCCATAACTTCATCCATAATAGTGGACGAGGCCACAGCCCGGGTTTGGTCTTCGTTCAGAGCACCATGCGGCGGTGTTAGAGCACCTGCGCACCCGCTACGGGACCGTATTCGGGGATCGCCGCGATTTCCATGCGCTCCTCGAATCGCTCAGCAATTTTGGTGGCGTCTTCAAAGTCGCGAGCCAACAACAACAATGAGGCACCCGGTCCGATGGTTTGGGCTGCCAGTGCACCTTCGGTCATGCCTGCGGTGAGCCAGTCGTTGTGCTCTGGCAACAAGGTCACGATCGCCGGTTGGAAATCGTTGTGCATCAGTAACGCGATTTCTGCGGCACGACCGTGGGCCAGTGCTTCAAGCAGTGCCGGGTCGAATTCCAACCGGTCACGGCCAGGGGCGTGTGGTTGATCAGCTCGAAGGCCTCGCAGGATGGTCATCAGCTCGTCAGTGGGTACATCGGCTGCGGCCGGGACGATCACCAGCGCCAATTCGCGGTGGCTCAACACCTGGGTCACCGTCGAATCGGTCGCAGAATCACTGCTGAAGATCACGCCACCGGTCAGAGACTCCACCGCCCCCAGGTCAATGCGGTGAGCAATTCGGGCCAGGTCTTCCCGTGCAATGTTCGCATTCCAGAGTCTAGCTAATGCGACCAAGACTGCGGCGGCGCTAGCTCCCCGGCCACCCAGATGGGTGTCGAATGGGATGTTCTTTTGAATCGTGATATCCACGCCAGAGGTTACTTTGGGCCGTGCCAGGTAGTCTCGGAGCTCATCAACCGCCCGGAATACTGCCACCAGGTCGTCGTCTGGAATGTCCTGATATTCGATCGGGGTTTGTGTGACGTCTTCGTAGCTGACAAGAATCTCTTTGTCATCACGCGGTTCGATGGCCGCGATGTCATAGCGTGAAATGGCCATCTTGAGCTGCAGAACTGGCGCCCGTTGATGTCCCAACGGTTGACCAACGTTTGAGGTCAGCGCGATCATAGCCGGAGCCTGGGCTGAAACACTCTGGTGGGACTCTGCTGCAATGTATGCGCTCACGTGGTGGTCCTTGCGTGGTACTGTTCGGCGATGCGTGCGAAGTCTGTGACGTGCAGGACTTCGCCGCGGGCTTTGGGGTCAACTTCGGCGGCCACCAGCAGCTCTTCTGCCGCTACTCCGGAACCTGCCCAAGCGCTCAGTGCGGCCCGCATGGTCTTACGGCGTTGGGCAAAGGCCACGTCGATGACCTCAAACACTTGAGTTCGAGTGGCCGTGGTTGCCGGGGGTGTTCGTGCTGTGAAATGTACCAGTCCGGAGGTGATTCGCGGCGCGGGCCAGAAGACTTTCGTACCGATGACACCCGCCATGGTTGCTTCCGCATACCAGGCCATCTTGACGGAGGGCACCCCGTAGATCTTGGAACCGGGCCCTGCTGTGAGCCGTTCGGCAACCTCGTGTTGGACCATCACCAGTCCGTGTTGCACGCTGGGAAGTTCCGCAAGCAGGTGCAACATGACCGGGACCGCCACATTATAGGGCAGATTCGCCACGATCGCGGTGGGTGGCCCTTCGGCTGCAGCGGGAGCAGCAGCCACGA
>CALBOC010000043.1 GCA_937896705.1 uncultured Micrococcaceae bacterium
GCACCGTGGAAACCGGTCAGCATTGCATCGAATTCGTCTCGGCCGGCGTTGATATTTGCGGTCGTCAGTGCACCGTAGATACCGGCGGCTAGTGACGTGCCAACACTGCCGGCGATCTGGAAGCTGGTCGAGACCACTGTGACACCGTGGGGTGCTGCTTCACGATCGAGGCTACCGAGCGCGAAGGTCTGGGCCGGGCCGATAACAAATGCGGTGGCCAACACGGCGGGTACATAGAGCACAGCAAACAGCAAGATGGAGGTGTATCCGGCAGCGACACCGACCAGGGTGACAAAGACTGCCATGACCAGGAAGCCCAGTGGGATTGACCAGCGTCCACCGTGCCGGTCGAATAGCTTGCCGGCGATCGGGCCCATGACGACGGTCAACAAAATACCTGGTGCCAGGGTCAGCGAAGCGCCGAGTGGCGAGATACCGTGAGCGCCTTGGAGGAACAGCGGGATGACTACGTTCATCGCGAAGACAAACGCCAGACCAAGCATGGTCATCAACACACCGAATACGAATGGTGCACTCGAGAACGGTTTGAGGTTGATCAGTGGGTGTTCAATACGCGACTGACGCATGACGAAGAGCCACAGTGCAATCAGACCAACGACACCGGCAATGGCAGCATACAGCGGGGCACCACCGAAGGCGGCACTGACGCCGTAGAGAACCCCGACAAGACCGACGGCCACGAGCAAGAACGACGGGATATCGAGTTTCGGGCGGCCAAGGTCAGCCACGGTGCGCAAGATGACTGCACCGGCAAGTAGTACGAGGAATGCGAGACCGCCGAAGACCCACATCAAGGTGGTCCAAGGAGCAAAGGTCAATAGAACGCCCGACAGCACGATTGCCAATGACGGACCTAAGGTCGTCATGGCGGCCATGATGCCCATGTTGAGGCCGAGCTTCTCACGAGGAGAGACCGCAAGCGTAATATTCATCCCGATCGGTGTGAGCAGGCCGGTTCCGATAGCCTGCAGCAACCGTGCAATCAGCAGCACACCAAACGTAGGAGCAAACGCTCCGACTACCGATCCCACAACCATGAGCGCAAGAACGGCGACAAATAGTGGCCGCGTCGGAAAGCGGTGGTACAAGACGTTCGAAACCGGCACGAAGACCGCGGCAACCAACAGGTAGCCGGTGGTGAGCCACTGGACGGTGTTCACATCGACGTTGAAATCCTGCATGATCGGTGTGAAGGCCACATTCAGGAAGGTCTCGTTAAAGGTGGCGAGGAACGCGGCTGCTGCTGCGACGGCGATCATCCACCCGGCACGCCCGGTTTGGGCCGTTCGGGCAGTAGGGGATGAGGACATATATGCTCCTGACGTTCGGCGGGGAATACTCATCGACCGTGCCGTGTCAGAAGGTGCTTATATGGACCTCGCGTGTCGTGTCATCGATGC
>CALBOC010000044.1 GCA_937896705.1 uncultured Micrococcaceae bacterium
TGCAGACGTTTGAAAACCTGCGTGCCGAGCAAAAAGTGCTCTCCAAGAAAATCGGCCCGGCCAAGGGCGACGAGAAACAAGCCCTGCTGGACCAGGCCAAAGAGTTGTCAGCCAACGTCAAGACCGCCGAGACGAAAGCTGATGCGAAAAGCCAGGAGCTTGCGGAACTCAACAACAAGTTCCCGAACCTGATTGTCGAAGGCATCCCATCCGGGGGTGAGGACAATTTCGCGGTGCTGAAAACCGTCGGTGAGCTGCCCGAATTCGATTTCGAACCCCGCGACCATCTGGAACTGGGCGAACTGCTCGGCGCGATCGATATGGAACGCGGCGCGAAAGTCTCCGGTTCGCGGTTCTATTTCCTCAAAGGTGTTGGCGCGCAGCTGGAGATGGCGCTGACCCAGATGGGTATGGCCCAAGCGCTTGAGGCCGGGTTCAACCCGATTATCACTCCGACGTTGGTACGCCCCGAAACCATGAACGGGACCGGCTTTAACGTCGAGCACGACGACGAGATTTACCGCATCGAAAAAGACGATCTCTACCTGGTGGGCACCTCGGAGGTCGCGTTGGCCGGGTACCACGCCGACGAAATCCTGGATTTTAGTGACGGCCCGATCCGATTTGCCGGGTACTCGACCTGCTATCGCCGTGAGGCCGGTGCCGCAGGCAAGGACACCCGCGGCATCATCCGGGTTCACCAGTTCAATAAACTGGAAATGTTCGTCTACACCACCGTCGAACAAGCCGAAGCCGAGCACGAACGCCTCTTGGCCTGGGAAGAAGAGATGCTGGCCAAGATTGAGGTGCCCTATCGGGTCATCGATACCGCAGCCGGTGATCTCGGCCCGTCGGCGGCACGCAAATTCGACTGCGAAGCCTGGGTCCCAACCCAAGATGCGTACCGCGAGCTGACTTCCACATCCAACTGCACGACGTTCCAGACGCGTCGGCATAATGTGCGCGAACGCTTGTACAACGACGACGGGAGCAAAGCCGGCACCCGGATGGCCGCCACGCTCAACGGCACCTTGGCCACGACGCGCTGGTTGGTTGCTATCCTGGAAAACCATCAGAACGCCGACGGTTCCGTCAATGTACCGGAGGCTTTGCAGCCCTATATGGGCGGCAAGACGGTTCTGGAACCCATCGCATAACCCTCGTGGCGTCCGACCCGGAGGACTTCCACCGCTAGACGGCTGGAATTCACCGGTTATTCGGCGCAACGTTACCGAACATGATTGACTGGTCATTATGAATAAAAAGATGGTCTGTTTAGACGTAGACGGTACGATCGTGGACTTTGATGGCCACATGTACCCAGAAGTCCGTGATGAAATCGTAAACGTCATGGAGGCCGGGCACCATGTGCTGATCGCCACGGGGCGCTCTTATCATGCGACGTTACCCATCATCCGGGATCTGGGCCTGCACTCCGGGTATTCGGTGTGCTCCAACGGTGGGGTCAGCTTGCGCTTAGACCCCGAACTGGACGAAGGGTTTGAAGTCATCGCCCGCAGCACCTTCGACCCGGCCTCGGTGCTGGAATCCCTGCGTCGTCGCATTCCGACCGCGCGCTTTGCGATCGAAGATGTCGAAGGGAACTACCTGTCCACCGAGCGGTTCCAGGACTTTAGCTTCGGCGTCCAGGCCACCGGGGTGTCGTTCGAGGAGCTCCAGGAAACCACCGCCGTGCGCCTCGTGGTTTTCTCGCACGGCGCCTCTACCCGAGAGTTCGCCTCGGCCATCGAATCGCTGGGCCTGCAAGGCATCACCTACTCGGTCGGGTACAACGCCTGGCTGGACGTGGCCGGTGCCGGCGTCTCCAAAGCTTCGGGGCTCGAAGCGCTCCGCCGCATTCTGCATGTGGACCGAGAAGATACCGTGGCCATTGGGGACGGCTTCAACGACGTCGAAATGCTGGAATGGGCCGGCCGGGGTGTGGCCATGGGCCAAGCGCCCCAAGAAGTCAAAGCCGTCGCCGACGAAATCACCGGAACGGTGCGTGAAGGCGGACTGGCCACAGTGCTGCGCACCTTGCTTCGCAGCCCAGCAGACCAACGCAGCTAACACGCCAACAAGCTAACATCACGGCGCCGGGCTGGTTAGAGGCCACTCGAGGTTTGAATATCGACGGCCGCCTCCGCCTGGTCGAGCAACAAACTGACCGCCGCACGGACCTCGTGCTCGGTGTTATATAACGAGCGCTTCATCGCCTGCGATACCGCCTGCACCGTCATCCCCAGCTCGGCGGCCACGCGGCGCTGTTGGCCGCGGACGCCGGGCTTCAGCCGATCGATCACCGCCCACTCGGCAGTCGACCGACGGGTGACGATGTGACCTAACAGCTGTAAGACACTCTGGGCGTGCTTGCCCAATTGCGTTTGCTCCACACCGCGGGGCGGTTTGGCGGCCTCAATACGAAGCGGAACCAACTGGCCCTGCTTCGCAGCCAACGAGACCGCAGAATCTGCGGCTTTCACCCCGGAACCGTCGACGGTGTGATCATCGTGCTCGGTGGCTTTGCCGATGCCGATCCCGACATTCCAGGCGCCGGAACGCATCGCGCACAGTGCGGTCTCGACGACGTGTTGCGAATCGGAAAAAACCTGACGATACGCGGTCGCATCCGTGGCCCAAGACCCTGGAAGCACAACACCGAGTCGTTCTTCCAGATCCTGGTGAAACGCTGCGACGTGTTGTTCACTGGGCTCTGCCGAACGTTGGGTCATGGTCACAACAAACATGGTTCCATCTTTGCATGTCACCTCAAGCTCACGCGAGAGATTTTAGCGCAGAGACGGAGAGCCCCTGAAGGGCCCGAGCGTCGAAACGCCGCAAGAAGCGACTCTCACGGCGATCGACACCGCTGCGGTGGCTGTCATAATTCAGGCTTTTCTTGTCGCGAAATTGCTCAAAATGACGCCGATATCAAGAGAAACTGACAGATTTGTGCAGCGAGCCCCCCATCCAGGGGTGGTTAGCCCTTGAAACGCTGAATGGAAGCCTGCAGCTCGGCTTCAGCGGCCTCGCGACCTTTCCACCCTTCGGCTTTGACCCATTTGCCAGGTTCTAGATCCTTGTACCGGGTGAAGAAGTGTTCGATCTCCCGGATGAGGTACTGATCGATATCTTCCAGTTCTTGAATGTGGTCATAGCGCAGGTCGGTCGGGACACACAGCACCTTGTCATCGCCCCCGCCATCGTCGGTCATCGAAAAGATCCCGATGGGGCGTGCTTCCACCACGATGTTTGGCAGCAACTCAAAACCCGGGAGGTATACCATTGCATCCAGCGGGTCGCCGTCCTCACCCAACGTGTTGTCAAAGAAACCGTAGTGCGTTGGGTACGCCATCGCAGTGTACAAAATGCGGTCCAGGTGTAGGCGCCCGGTTTCTTCGTTGATCTCGTACTTGACGCGTGATCCGGCTGGGATCTCAATGGTGACGTCGTGCTGCATTATTTCTCCATCTGATTGCTGGTAGGACTTGCCGCGCTGAATGCACAATGGCAAGCGTATGCTTGCTCTAAGGTTATTACGTGCACGGGCGAATCACCCAAATATGTTGACGAGGACGCTGACACGCATCAGCAACATGAAAATACTTCTACAGGTGACACGATGATGGCAACGAAACACACCGGGCTACGCGCAGGAGGCCCTCGACCGGGACGACGTGCCTGGCTGCCAATTGTCGTAGGTGTTCTCGTCGGACTGCTCGGTGGGATCGGACTGGCCGGTGCATATCCGCCGCCCAGTGCCGACATGATCAAAGTCCAAGCCGCCGACTGGTACCAGCAGATGCGCCAGCTGGTAGTGGGTAACGAAAACACCGGGAACCGCACGTGGACGGGAGACCCGCAAATCTATGCTGCGCCACCGGTCGCCTTGCCGCCAGAGGCTGACACCGAAGATGACTTAGTCGACGACGGGGTCGCTGAACTCATTAATGTCAATGCGCCCGCACCGGACGCACAACAGCTGACTGCTGCTGTGGACGAGACGATGGGAGAGCTTGGGTTGGACCACCGGATGCTCGTCGTCGATGCCGTTACCGGCGAAACCCTCTATGACCGCGGTGGCCAAGACGCGGTGGTGCCCGCCTCCACACTGAAGCTATTCACCGGCATCAGCCTGTTGGGCCAGCTGGATCCCAGTCATCGCTTCGTCACTGCGGCACGATATGCCCCGACCCAGGGCGTGACCCTGGTGGGTGGTGGTGACGGACTGCTGGCACTGGGGGAGGGCACCGGGTCGACAGTCGGGTACGCCGGCCTGGCAGATTTGGCCCAAAAGACCTGGGACGCCATCGGTGAAGATGTCACAGCCGCCGGGGAGGCCACCGTTAACGTCGGGGTCGATGTGTCGCGCTATGACCAGCCGTGGTTGCACCCGGATTGGACCGACGGGCTTCAAGCTGCCGGGCGGGTCTCACCTGTGTACCCCATCAACGTCTATGGGGGTTTGACCGGGCATCCGGCCTATTCCGATACGGCAGTCGAGGATGGGGCAGGCCTGGCCGCCACCACCTATACCAGTCACCTGAACGCACTCGCCGACGCGGCTGGGGCGGCCGTCGAGTTCCAATACACCGGCCAGACGACCTCGCCAGATGAGGCCGAGCACGTGGCCGAAGTTCGCTCGGCGCCGCTTGGTCAACAGCTGGAGTACGCCATGAAACAATCCAACAACATGCTGTTTGAAATGTTTGGCCGCGAAGCCGCGATCGCAGCCGGGACCACCCCGGACTTCACCGGCTCCACGCAGGCCACCATGACAACCTTGGACCAACTGGGTCTCAACACTCAATCACTGGTTTTCGCCGACAATAGTGGACTGTCACCGCACAGCCGTGCGACCTTAGACACCACCGTCGAGCTGTTTGAGCTGATGCTAACCCATGAGCAATATCGGCCCCTGCTGCACACCTTGACGGTGGCGGGCTATGACGGCACGATGAGAAACCGGTTGACCGAAGCCCCATACTCCGGTCTCGTCCGCACCAAAACCGGCACCCTGGAAGTCGCCAGCTCCAATGCGGGTCTGACGGTCACCACTGACGGGCGGGCCCTCTGGTTTGCGATCAACACCACCGGTAGCCAGGGAGACTACGAAACCACGCGCGCCGAACAAGACCATCTGACCCAAGTTCTCACCGACTGTCAGTGCACAGCCGAGTAATCCCGCCCCACGACCGCGAAGAAACGTGACACCATGGTCACTATGAAGGGACAACAACCCATGCAGATTTTCAGCCAAGAGGCGGCCGCCGCCACCGGACGCAACCTCGTGCCCCCGGGCCCGCGAATCCCCGCGACTGACGCCATCGTTGAGGCTGAAGCACTCCGCGCCGCAGCCTACTCAGCCGTAGAACTCGTGCCCGAACTCAGTAAACTGTCTGCTATCTCGCACTGGTCTTCGAGCACAATCGACGACGAGGTCAGCATTCTTGTTGTCGACCGGCCAGGCTGGATCAACGCTAACGCTGAATCCCTGCAAGTCATGCTCGAACCGGCGTTCAACCGCCTTGGGGAACTGCACGAGGACCTGTTGAAAAGCATTTCCTCAGACATCACAGCACGTTTCTCGGGCGCGCAAGTGGGAGCCGTCCTAGCATTTCTTGGCACCAAAGTGCTCGGTCAGTTTGAACCCTATGCGGCGCGTGCAGCCAATGGGCCAGATAAACCCAGACTGATGCTGGTGGCGCCAAACGTCATGACGATCCGGGATGAATTGAAACTGGATGCCGACGACTTCCGGTTCTGGGTTGCCCTGCATGAGCTCACCCACGTGGCACAATTTGCCCAAGCCCCCTGGTTGGCCGACCATGTTTTAGCAACCGCCACCGAGTTTTTGCTGCACCATCTCCTGCCTGACAGCGCCAGCGACATGACCGCGGAGCAAAAAGCCGCTCACAGCAAAGACTTGGAATCTCAGCTGACCGGGGTCATGTCTTTGCTGGAAGGCCACGCCAATGTGATCATGGATGCCGTGGATCAGAGCATTGTGCCCAGCGTCAAAACCATTCGGAAACGTTTCAACGAACGGTCCGTAAGTCACAATTGGTTGAGCCAACTGGTTCGAAAACTCATTGGACTGGATGCCAAAGCCAAACAATATAAGCAGGGTCAAGCATTCGTCTCCACGGTGGTAGACCGCGTCGGGATGGAACAATTCAACACGGTTTGGGACCACCCGGACAACCTGCCCACCAGGGATGAACTAACCAACGCTGAGGCATGGATCAGTCGGGTCGTGCACGAACCCGCACGGTAAAGCTGTGACCACACCTGATGATGCCGGACCCGTACCGCAAGGTCCTACCACATGGCCCCCGAAGCGAGCCTGGCCACAAGCAGTTCACGCCGGGGTGGCACAGCTCAAAGACGTGATCGCTCGCTGGGGTCTTCTCACAGAGCCGCGCGGCCGCCCAGTACTGGTTGCGGTCTCGGGTGGGGCGGATTCGTTAGCGCTGGCTGTGTTAGCTGCTGAAACTCAACGCATTACCGGGATCCGGTTTGGCGCGGTCGTATTTGACCATCAGCTCCAAACCGTCACGGCAGCCGTGGCGCAACGAACCGCTGAGCTGTGCACGCAACTGGGATTAGACCCCGTCGTGCAAGAAGACCTTACCGTCGCCCCAGCCGCTGAGGGTCTCGAAGCCGCAGCTCGACGCGCTCGCTACGATACATTCGTTCGGTGTGCCTACGATGAGCAAGCCGCCGGGGTGCTGACCGCTCACACGGCCAATGATCAAGCCGAACAGGTCTTGCTGGGATTAGCCCGAGGTTCCGGCGTTCGCTCTATCGCAGGCATCCGACGAGACCGTGAACATCATGTGCCGGATTATGACCCGGTGCGTATTGGGCGCCCCCTTCTAGGATTGACACGCGCTGATACCGAAAACATCTGTGCGTGGGCGGGAATCGAATATTTCGAAGACCCCATGAACGAGGATCCGACCATCGCCCGCATCCGGGTCCGCAAGCACCTGTTACCGGCTTTGACGGATTCCGCCACAGGACTGGGGCCCGGAGTATTTTCCGGACTGGTCACCACCGCCACCCTTGCGGCAGACGACGCGGATCTGCTGGATGCACAGGCCGGCGAAGCGTTCCACACTATGGCCCACATTGAAGCGGACCGAATCAGTTTCCAGCTCGAAGCATTACAAACGTCTCATCCGGCTATCTTGCGCAGAATATTAGCGCTCGCAGTGCAACATTTCGGCGCGCCCCAGCCGAGTTTTGAACGGTTACGGGCACTGCAGGAGCTTATCTTTCCGCCCGTTGGCAGGGCGTCGTCGGCGGGGCCAATCCAATTAGATGGACATCTGAGCGCTTACCGGCAAAAAGCTGAGCAAGAATATGCAAAACTATTAGTCATCACCTCGCAGCCGAGGAACTAACCAGACATACTGAGGAGTGACCATGAAGGCCGAAGACGTTGCAGACGATTTAGAGTCGGTGCTAC
>CALBOC010000045.1 GCA_937896705.1 uncultured Micrococcaceae bacterium
CGCGAGGCCTTCGACCAGCGCATCGCCCCGATCATTGAACAAGCAACCTTAGAACTCCCGAATGTACCCGCTGCATTTGGGGGTCACCGTACCGGCAGGTACTCAGAGCATCGCGATCATATTCTGACCGAGATGCAAGTACTTGCTCGTCAATTCCCAGGAGCTAAGTGGTAATGACTATTTCAGCAGAGCTTCGACCAGTAGACCCAACAACCCAAGAACTGTGGGATGTCGTCAAAACAGTACCGGACCCAGAAGTCCCGGTGTTGACGATCGAAGATCTCGGCATCCTGCGTGGTGTGGAACTTATCGACGGCAAACCAGTGGTCACGATTACGCCGACCTACTCGGGTTGCCCCGCAATGGGTACCATTTCAGCCGACGTTACCGCGGCGCTAGAAAACGCTGGGTACGAAGACGCTGAAGTGAAACTCGTTCTGACACCAGCTTGGACCACCGACTGGATGTCCGACGAGGGCAAAAACAAACTGGAAGCATACGGCATCGCACCGCCCACCGGGAAGTCCGCTGTAAATAGCGGCCCCGTGATCGTACCGATGGCCGTCAAATGCCCCCAGTGCCACTCCCTGAGTACTCGTGAAATCACCCGTTTCGGTTCCACCGCGTGCAAGGCGTTATATACCTGCAACGACTGCCTCGAACCGTTTGACTACTTCAAAGTCCATTAAGGAACTCTCTGAAATGACTGAAACCTTGAAGGCACCCGCACGGAAGCGCGCACGGTTTAACGCCCTGAACGTGTCGGAGATTCGCCAACTGACAGATGAAGCCATCGAAGTGGCCTTCGACATTCCCGAAGAGCTCCAAGATGACTACAACTATGTGCCCGGCCAGTACGTGGCCCTGCGCGCTGAGATCGAGGGCGAGGAAGTCCGCCGCTCGTATTCGATCTGTGCCGAGCCCGTGCCCGGTGAGATCCGGGTTGCCATCAAGAAAGACTTCGGCGGCCTGTTTTCGACTTGGGCGCACGAAGAGCTGGCAGTTGGTGACACGATCAACGTGATGAACCCGCAGGGTTCCTTCACCTCGAAGATGCACAGCACCGCGCTGAATGACCCCGAAGCCATTGCCGAAGAGCACTCGACTCAGGGCGGTCACTTCGTGGCGATCGCTGCCGGGTCTGGGATCACCCCGATCATGTCCATCGTCTCCACGGTCTTGAAATCCACCGAGGACGCCACATTTGATCTGGTGTATGCCAACCGGTCAGCCATGGACGTGATGTTCGCCGAAGAACTCGGCGACCTGAAAGACAAATACCCCACGCGCTTGTCGATCCACCACGTGCTGTCCCGGGAACAGCGGATCTCTCCGCTCATGTCCGGACGCATTGATGAAGACAAACTCGATGAACTGTTCAAGAACATCATCCCGGTAGAAAACACCGTCGAATGGTTCTTGTGCGGCCCCTTCGAGCTGGTCCAGATGACCCGCGATCAACTCAAAGAGCGCGGCGTTGAAGAAGATGCCGTCCGCTACGAACTATTCACCACCGGTGACCCCACCGAACCCCGTGGTCACCGCGGTCGTCCGGTTGAGATCGACCCCAAAGGTGAAAACCGGACCATCGAGTTCTCCCTGGATGGGCTGTCCTCCTCGGTCGAAACGCCAGTGGCCGCCAATGAATCCGTGCTCAACGCGGCACTTCGGGTCCGTCCCGACACGCCATTTGCGTGTGCCGGTGGTGTGTGTGGCACCTGTCGCGCCAAGGTCGTCACGGGTACGTTTGAAATGGATGAGAACTACGCGCTGGAAGCTGATGAAGTCGAAGCCGGTTACGTGCTGACCTGTCAGACCCGCCCGACATCCGAGAAGCTGACCGTCGACTACGATGCTTAGGACCGCCATGATTGAACTTCAAATTGACAACAATATTGCCGAAGTCACGCTCAACGCGCCGCAAAAGATGAACGCCCTGGATGAGACCGCGATCAGTGATCTCGCCAAGGCCTACACCGAAGCGGCCGATGCCGGCGTCCGTGCCCTGCTCTTACGCGGCGAAGGCCGTGGCTTTAGCGCCGGTCGAGACATCTCCAACGTCGACCCCGCAGACGACGACGCTTATGACTACCTGGGCAAACTTGTGACTCCGGTGCTGCGTCAAATGGCGGAGTTCCCGGCCCCAACTTTCGCTGCGGTGCAAGGCGCCTGCCTGGGTGTCGGACTGGGCCTGGCCATTGCGACCGACGTGGTTTATGTAGCCGATGACGCCAAGATTGGCTCACCGTTTGCCAACCTCGGCGCAACCCTCGACTCGGGCGGTCACGCACTGTTCACCGAGCGGCTCGGTGCCCATCGCACCCTCGACCTCATTTACACAGCCGACCTGATGTCAGGCAAAGAGGCCGTGGCCCAAGGACTCTTCTCCCGCTCGATGCCCAAAGAAGAGCTCCTGGACTTCACCCGCGAAAAGGTCGCGAAAGCAGCCCAGGGTGCAACCGGAGCCTTCCTGGCCTCCCGCGAACTCGTGGCCCAAATCCGGGATCAGCGCATCGGGCTGTGGGAATCCGTGGAACAAGAGAACATTGCCCAAGGCAAACTGTGCTCCACCGCAGACTATGCCGAAGGGTTCGCTGCTTTCCAAGAGAAACGCAAACCAGAATTCAGCGGCGAACTGCTGGCCAAATAGCATGGGGATGATCGCCTCCAACACCCCATAAACCCAAGCTGGTTGCTGTCCTAGGACGGCAACCAGCTTGTGGTCTTCCAAGATCTTCACCAAACCAATATTTTTCTCACAGCTTTCAAGGAGCCTCGTGGTAGCAGAAGCATTTTTAGTCTCGGGTAAGCGCACGCCAGTGGGTCGACACAGCGGAGCCCTCAGCTCAGTTCGTCCAGACGACCTGGCCGCCCTGACCATCAAAGCCGTCCTCGAAGACACCGGAATTGACCCGGCAGATGTCGACGAAGTTTTACTGGGGAACGCCAACGGTGCCGGAGAAGAAAACCGCAACGTGGCCCGCATGGCCTGGCTCTTGGCCGGCGGCGACCAGTCGGTGCCCGCAATGACCATCAACCGGTTGTGCGCTTCGGGCATGTCCGCCATCGAAACCGCGTCACGCATGGTCGCCACCGGAGACGCCGATATCGTCATCGCCGGCGGCGTTGAATCCATGTCGCGTGCCCCCTGGGTATTAGAAAAACCAACTCGCGCGTTTGGCCAACCGGGTCAGATGTTCGACTCGGCACTGGGCTGGCGCTTCGTCAATCCGCGGTTCGAACACGGAGATCTCTCGCGTGACGGCAAGATGACGTATTCGATGACCGAAACCGCCCAGGAAGTCGCCAACGTTGACGGCATCACCCGCGACGAGGCCGACGAATTCGCAGCGAACTCCCAGGCCAAAGCTGTTGCAGCGCAAGAAGCCGGTTGCTTCAACTCCGAAATCGTGCCGGTCGAAATCACCGACCGCAAAGGCAACGTCACCGTGGTCGATCAAGACGAGGGCCC
>CALBOC010000046.1 GCA_937896705.1 uncultured Micrococcaceae bacterium
ATCTGCGATCTCAACTGCTGTTTCCATGCTCCCATCCTAGTTACCGGGTGGGACATGATAAGGGAAAACCGGCCCTTTGTGGACAACTCCAGAAGCCCTCTGAACCTGTGGAAAACCACCAAAATGCTGCTGGACGATCGTCCCCGAATGACACGGACGGTTCCGCTCACCAGGGGTCCAGGTCAGGCAATTCCCGGCTCTTTTAGAGCCAGCCGTTCTGTTGCGCTACCCGAGCGGCTTCGGCCCGGTTCGACGTATGGGTCTTCCCGATCGCAGACGACAAGTGATTGCGCACCGTACCCGGCGATAAATGTACCTGCGTCGCAATACGCTGCACGGATGCCCCGGTCAGCGCTGCTTTGAGCACATCTTGCTCGCGGTTTGTTAACGGATTCACCCCGGCGCTGAGAGCCTCGGCCGCCAGCATCGAATCGACCGCTCTACCGCCGTTGTGCACCGTCCGGATGGCCTCTGCGAGATCTTCGGCGGGAGCATCTTTGACCATAAACCCACGTGCCCCGGCGGTCATCGCGCGCTGCAGATATCCCGCCCGGCCAAAGGTTGTGAGAATCAGGACCGCTATGTCGTCACCGCATGCATCATTCAAATGTTGTGTCGCGGTGATGCCATCGACGTGGGGCATCTCAATATCGAGCACGGCAACGTCTACCTCGTGGGTACGACAGTGCTCGACCACGTCCCGCCCGTCGGCGAGTTGGTGGACGACCTCCAGGTCAGCTTCCAAGTTCAATAAGGCGGCCAGGCCGGCGCGGACCAGATGTTGATCATCAGCCAGCAGGAGTCGGATGGTCATAGTCGCACCTCCAGCCGCGTGCCCGGGTTGAGCCGGGATAGTTCTAGGGTACCGCCGGCTGATACGACACGGCGTCGCAAACCGGCAAGCCCGTGGTGGGGGACCGGTGTGACATCAGCGATACCAACGCCGTCGTCGTCGATCCGCAAGACCATGCCGGAGTCTTCTTGAGCAATGTTGATCGTGCATGTGGTGGCCTCCGCGTGGCGCAACACATTGGTCACGGCTTCGCGAATGACCCAAGCGAAAACCTGCTGCTGCACCAGGGTCAGACGAGGTAGGACCTCGGGGCGATGGAAGGTCACCCCGGCTGCGGTCAGAGCCTGATGGGCCTGATCGAGTTGTTCAGTTAGGTCGGGATGTTGAAGGTCGGTGACGGTAGCGCGGACTTCGGACAGCGAGCGACGAGCCAATGCTTCAATATCGGCGAGCTCGGTTTTTGCGGCATCCAGATTGCTGTCGAGCAGGCGTTGGGCCAGTTGGATCTTCACGGTGATGGTGGTCAACGAGTGCCCCAGCACGTCATGGACGGTCGAAGCCAGGTCTTCTCGCTGGGCGGCTAACGCTAATCGTTCCGAGCGTTCTTGCTGGTGTGCGCCAAGCTCGATGCTGATGCGGACAAAGACCATGATAATTGCCGGGGAACCGACCGAGGCCAGGAACCAATTGGGATAGTCGGCGTGGTTCCCGATGACTACAACGGCAACGGCGGCCAAGAAGAAGACGATGACGGCAATGATGCCGGTGAACAGCCGATGGTTGAAGATCCACAGGGCCATCAGATACGGGACGATATTGATGATCGCAGTCGGCGCGGCGAGGGCCATGATCACGCCCAAACCGATCAGTGCGACGGTATAGAGCAGGGTGTTGAGGTGGCGCGAGAGGTGCGGAAAAAGTTCCGGGTGCAAAAAACCGTAGAGATACACAAAAGGGAACGCGACTAATGCCGTCCAGCTGGCCGCTTGCACCAAGACCGGTGCGGTGGAATCGAGGAGCGTGAGCACCGTCCACCCCAAGAACACCAGCCAAATACCGGCCGTGAAGAGGATCACCCGACGTGCCGACGGGGTCTTGGGCGGCTCGGGTAAGTAGCCGGTTTGGCTGGTGGTCAGGATTTTCGATGCAACGGTCATTAGCGCGCCGTTCTCCGCCTGGCGGCGAGGAGACAGATGATGCCAAAGATCGCGGTCCAGGCCGCAATATTGGTCAGTAACAGCGACATGGATTCAAATTGTACTGCGGCCCCGTCTTCCATGGGGATGAGCATGCCTTCGGTTTGGGGCCAGCGGGCCAACATGGCCGCTCCGTACAGCGGCGTGAATTTAGCGATGTCCAACACGATGCCGCCCAGCGGGATGAACAGGTTGCCAAAGAACCCAAACAGCACCAGGAAGCCAGACGCCGCACTGACTGCGGTTTCGGACCGGAACAGAAGGGCAAACGCTAGACCGTAGAGCGAGAACGGGATGGCTACCACCAGACACAGTGCCGCAGAACCGAGCCAATGGCCGATCGAATCGAACCTCGCACCGGTGACGGCACCGGTGAGGTAGACCAACAGGATCGGACTGATAGCCATCAGGAGTGCCATCAGTACCTTGCCCAGAATGTAGTTGGCTTCGGTCAGGCCGGTCATGTTCAGCTGGCGACCCCAGCCCATGGTGCGTTCTACCGCTGCCGAACCGGCCATCGCCGTCGTGGAGATGACGGCACCGTAGACCGCCATCGAGGTCATCACATAAGCTGAGACGTTGCCGTACCCGGCGGGCATCTCGCCCTGATCCATGGCCACCCCGAACATCAGGTACATGGCCGTTGGCAGGATGATCACGAAGAAGGTGGCATCCAGCATCCGGAAATTGCGCCAGAATTCCCAGCCGACAAACCGCAGCAGGATCTCTGATTGGGATTTTTGGGGGCGTTGGAGTGAGGTGGTCATGACGCAGTCTCCTGGGAATGGTGTTCTTGGGTGAGGTCGAAGAATGCTTCTTCGATACCCGGTTGGATGATCGTCAGATGCCGGATTAGCCCCGCCGACAATAACTGGGCAGCGATCCTGTCGGTCTCTGCGGTGGTGAGATGGATGCGTTGTGTTGCGTCGTCGTAGCGCAGGCCTTCCGCGGCGGTTCCGACGGTATCGGCCCAAATATACGGATCGATATCCGAGATCCACTGCGCTGACAGTTGGCGCGGCATGTCCGCGGTCATGTCGGCCACACTGCCGTCGGCAATCACGTGTCCCTGAGCCATCAGCACGACCCGTTCGGCGTAGTCATCGGCTTCGCGCAGATAGTGGGTGGCAAAGACGATGGTGCGACCCCGCTTGGCTTCGGCGTGCATCGTGGCCCAGAAATCTTTGCGAGCGGTCGCATCAAGGCCCGCGGTCGGCTCATCCAGGATGAGTAGTTGCGGATCGGTCAGTAAGGCCAGGGCGAAACGGAGGCGTTGCCGCTGCCCGCCCGAGCACTTTTTGACCTTCCGAGTCGTGAAGCTTTGGACTCCAGCGCGTTGGATTACCTCGTCAATCGGCAGGTGCCAGCGGTGACAGGAAGCGATCATTCGGATGGTTTCTCCCACCGTCAGATCGTCCAGCAGTCCACCCTCTTGGAGCACCGCGCCGATCGTACCGTTGCTGGCTGCGGCTTTGGCAGCGATACCAAATGTTCGGATGCTACCTTGAGTGGGCTCGGTGAACCCTAACACCATGTCTAACAGGGTGGTCTTGCCAGCTCCGTTGGGGCCCAGCAGAGCGAGCACTTCGCCGGGATGGATGGTCAAACTGACGTCATCGACCGCAAGCACCTGGCCGAAACGCTTAGTGACCGAGTCGATGGTGATGGCTGGGGCAGTGGCTGAAGTTTCCATATCTCCAGTGTCCCGCGCCACGCCAGTTCGCGGTACTGCCGCACATCACGATTTGACCATGACGAATGTCATGGTCGCCAGGTGGTCTTGGCACTTCTTCGTTCGACGGTAATGCGCGTCCAAATCGCCGTGATTAATACCAGCGCTGCCGCAATACCGGCGGCCCACACGAGGATAGGGGACTCGAATTCCCCGCTGGTTCGCCCCACGGCGATCCAGGCCAGACCCCAGCTGATGGATAAGGCCGGCGCAATCCGGCCTTGGTTGAAGATCTCTAAGCCGATGCCAATGGCAGCCACCACGGCTATCACCGCCACGGCGGCCCATTCCCAACCGGTGAATGTGTCTATTCCTGTGACGTCGGCAATCAGAGCGGCGGTATTAGCTACGGTGGCCACCGTGACCCAGCCCAAGTACAGCCCAAAGGTGCCATCGGTGATGATCCGGTCGGTGTTGGTCGATGGCTTACCGCTGAGCAAAATCAGCAGAATCCGAATCAGCACCAGCAGCAGTATCACGATGACGATCACGCTGCCCCAGATGCTGTCGAGCTGTACGACACCGAGCCAGGCGGCATTCAGAAGTGCTGACAGCGCGGCCCAGGGACGCAGTCGCGCGTGTCGCGCCGAGGCGCGCTGTTTGGGCAGCAACTGGTAGATCGTATAGAGCACCAGGCCCGCGTAGATCACGCTCCAAATACTAAACGCCGGGCCATCGGGGGCAAACGGTGTGGCATCGGCAGATAGGGCCCCACCTGCGGCTTCACTGACTTCGGTGCCGCCCATGGCGCCGCTGCCGATAAATGCCAGCACAATAGCAGCCAGTACAGCCACCACCGTCACGATCGGCATGAACCAAGAATTCACTCGTTGTTCCATCGGTTCTTTCCTCCTTATGCGATGCTTTTCTGATAGCAACTGCTAGTATTGTTAGCCAGGCTAGTAATTTCGCTCACCTCGGGTGCGGAGTTCGACGAAACAGGTCAAGAGTTCCGTTCGCTGCCGACACTACTATTTGATCAGGAGGAGCAATGAGTATCCAGGTTCAGCTCGTCCCCCAGACCAAACCGGGCCAGCAGTTGCAGCAGAAATTTGATCGCCGCCTCGAGACTATCTTGTGCGAACAAGCCCGCACCGCGCCCACCGCGCAAATGACTGCCCTGTGGCAACAGATCGCCAAAGCCACCTCCGGGGGGAAGCGGACCCGTCCGCTCCTGGTTAATCTTGGGTATCAGGTGGTCGGCACGACCCCGGATGCTCGGCTGTTGGATATTGGATGTGCTTTTGAATTGTTGCACACCGCGTTAGTGATCCACGACGACATCATCGACCAGGACTTTATCCGACGTGGTCAACCCACGTTGTCAGCGCACTATCGCGATGCGGCGTTAGCCCAGGGAAAGTCCGAGACGACGGCCGAACATTTAGGCCATTCGGCAGCCCTACTGGCCGGGGACGCCTTGATCTCGAAAGCGCTGCAACTACTCCACGCAGCCTGCCAAGATTTACCATGTGGTCAGCAAATGATCGACATTTTCCACAGCGCGATCCAACAATCAGCAGCAGGAGAACTCGACGACGTGATGTTCTCCGCGCACATTGAATCCCCAGATCTCAACGATGTCCTGCAGATGCATCGACTCAAAACCGCAGCCTATTCTTTTGAGGCACCGCTGGTCACCGGAGCCCTGCTAGGCGGCGCGACCGACCAGGTCGTGACCCGACTGTCGAGGTTCGCTAACCTCTTGGGCAGCTGTTATCAAATTATTGATGATGTGCTGGGCACCTTCGGTGACGCGAAAACCACGGGCAAACCCAACGATTCGGATCTGCGTGAGGGTAAGATGACCGTGCTAATCGCGCTGGTCGAAAGCATTGACACCGCAGCCGACACGGTTGCAGCCTGGCGGCACGGTGAGGTCAGTAACGACGCGATGCGTGCCCTACTGATCGCCCATGACATCGAAACCAAAGCACGAACACTGGCCGATGAGTGTTGCCAACAAGCCCGCGCCGAACTTGCCCAGTTACCCTTGAGTAAAGCGGTCCGCACAACGTTCGACCAGCTCATCGACGATCTGTTGCAGAGGAACACCTAAATGAAACACCCCACCGCGCTGCACCGGTACACCTCCGCCGCGATTTCCAGCTCCGGCAAAGTCATCACCGAATACTCGACCTCCTTTGGGCTGGCGAGTCGATTTCTGGGCAAAGCCGCCCGTCGCGACATCGGCAATATTTACGCGCTGGTGCGCTTAGCCGATGAAATCGTCGACGGCGTCGCCCACGAAGCAGGCCTGGATACTGCGACCATCGCGACCGAACTCGACCGGCTCGAAGAACAGACCGAAGCAGCTTTGACCACCGGCTACAGCACCAACTTGGTGGTCCACGCCTTTGTCACCACCGCCCGCAAACACGGCATTGGTCCTGAGCTGACGCGCCCATTTTTTCGGTCGATGCGCGCGGATCTCCACCGTTTCGAACACACTGACGAAACCCTGGATGACTATATTTACGGCTCGGCTGAAGTCGTGGGGCTGATGTGTCTGGCGGTGTTCCGGAACATGCCCGGGACCAACACCACCGACGATGCGATGCTTACCGCTTCTGCCCGACGGCTCGGGGCCGCGTTTCAAAAAGTGAACTTCCTGCGTGACTTAGCAACCGATTACGCGGCGTTGGGGCGTTCGTATTTTCCCGACGTCGACCCGGCAGCCTTCGAAGAGGCCAAAAAACATCAGTTGGTCGCCGATATTCGTGCCGACCTGGCCGCGGCTAAGCCGGGTATTAAACGGCTGGATCCGCGTGCGCGCATTGGCGTGGATATGGCCCACCGGCTCTTCAGCGCCCTGACCGATGAGCTGGACGCCCGGCCAGCCGATGAACTGTTGTCACGCCGCGTGCGCGTGAACAACACTCGGAAGTTGACCATCGCTGCACAAACCGTCTCTACCCACCTGCTGAAAAAGTCTTAATCTATGCCCGCTACCCACACCACCCCAGCGAAACCCACCGCCATCGTCATCGGAGCGGGCGTCGCTGGCCTCGCAACCGCGGGCTTGCTAGCCCGCGACGGCTACGACGTGACCGTGCTTGAAAAACAGCACCGGGTCGGAGGACGCGCCGGAGTCATCGAAGACGCCGGCTTCCGCTGGGATATGGGTCCCTCCTGGTGGCTGATGCCCGGGGCCTTTGAACACTTCTACCAGCTGATGGGCACGACCGTCGAGGACGAACTGGATCTGGTGCAACTCAACGATCCGGCGTTCCGGATGTTCACTCAAAACCATCCGCCTCTGGATGTGAGCACCGGCAGTCAGAACATCATGGAGCTGTTTGAGCGCCTCGAACCCGGAGCCGGGCAGCAGGTCCAGCAGTATCTTGCCGGCATGGAAACCGATTACCGGTTAGCCATTGAGCAGTTTCTCTATACCAACTTCACCGAACTGCGAGGGTTGACCACCGCGCAGATTTTGCGGCGGTTGGGTCGGCTGGCGCGCAAACTGACCCGGTCCATCGAATCCGATGTTGCTGCCCAATTCGATCACGTGCAGCTGCGGCAGTTGTTGACCTATGCGGCCGTGTTTTTGTCTTCGGCGCCGAAGATCACGCCGGCGTTTTACGGGATCATGAATTACACGACCTTGGTCGAGGGCGTGGCCTACCCGATGGGCGGGTTCGGGACGTTTGTTGACTCGTTGTATCGCTTAGCGGTCGATGCCGGGGTGCAGATCGTCACCGGGGCAACCGTGGAACGCATCCACGCCCAGGCCAACGGACGCCCGAGGCGGCACGTGTCCTCGGTGACCTACCGGGATGCCGCCGGAACTCACGAGCATGCCGCTGATATTGTCGTCTCCTGTGCTGACCGGCAACACACCGAAGCACACCTGATCGATGACCCGCGCGCGGCGCGACCCAAATACTGGAAACGCCGCAACCCGGGACTGTCCAGCGTGCTGGCCTACCTGGGCGTCGAAGGCGAACTGCCCGAACTGGCACACCACTCGCTGTTCTTCAGTCAAGATTGGGACCCAGATTTTGCCGCCGTGTTCCCCAACGGTCGCACTAAGGCCAGCCCTGATCGCGGCACGTTTTCGCGCTCGCTGTATGTCTCGCGGCCCTCGGCCACCGATCCGAGTGTGGCCCCACCGGGTCACGAAAATGTGTTCCTGTTGATTCCGGTGCCGGCGATGGACAACGGGATCGTTGGCGACCTCAACCATCCAGAAGACGCCGAGGTCACCGCCATCGTGGATGAGGCGATCGAGCTGGTCGGGCAGCGCATCGGCGTGCCGAACCTGGCCGATCGGATCGTCGCCCGCCACACCGTTGGCC
>CALBOC010000047.1 GCA_937896705.1 uncultured Micrococcaceae bacterium
ACGATCATCGCCACACGTTCGTCACCGTATTTTTCGGTCACGTATTCGATGACTTCGTTTCGGCGCCGATCGTCAAAGTCCACATCAAAGTCCGGCATCGAGACACGGTCTGGGTTCAAAAAGCGCTCAAAAATCAAACCGTGCTCCAGAGGATCTAATTCGGTGATCCGGAGAGCATAGGCGACCATCGAACCGGCACCGGAGCCACGTCCTGGACCCACCCGAATGCCCTGTTCTTTAGCCCAGTTGATGAAGTCTGCCACCACCAGGAAGTAGCCGGGAAAGCCCATGTTGATGATGACATCGAGCTCATAGTCGGCTTGTTTCTGGACATGTGCTGGTACCCCGTTGGGATACCGGAACCGCAGGCCTTCATTGACTTCTTTGACCAACCAGCTGGTCTCATCCTCGCCCGGTGGGGTCGGAAATTTTGGCATGTAGTTCGCGTCGGTGTTAAAACTAACTTCGCACTGTTCGGCAATCACCAGGGTATTGTCGATGGCTTCTGGCAGGTCAGAAAATAGCGACCGCATTTCTGCAGCGGACTTCAGATAGTAGTCATTACCGGAGAATGCGAACCGTGAACCGCCTTCGTCGTAGGTCGGTTCATTGAGTTTGGAGCCGGATTGCAGGGCCAGCAACGCTTCGTGGTGTTTCGCATCGTGTTGGTGGGTGTAGTGCAGATCGTTGGTGGCCACCAGGGGGAGATTGAGATCTTTGGCAATCTGCAGCAGGTCGCCGATGACGCGGCGTTCGATATCCAGCCCGTGTTGCATCACTTCGACGTAGAAATTTTCTTTGCCGAAGATGTCTCGAAATTCCGCTGCGGCGTCGAGTGCCTCGCGGTACTGTCCCAGACGTAGCCGAGTTTGTACTTCTCCAGATGGGCAACCGGTGGTGGCAATGATGCCTTCGGAGTACTCATTGAGCAGCTCCCGGTCGATTCGCGGCCATTTGGCATAGACCGAGTCCAGGGACGCATGGGATCCCATCCGGAACAGGTTGTGCATGCCGGTGTTGTTTTTGGACAGCAGTGTCATGTGGGTGTAGGCGCCACTGCCGGAGACATCGTCGCCGCGCTGGTCGGGGTCACCCCATCGCACACGGGTTTTGTCGGTGCGGTGCTGATGACCAGGGGTCAGATATGCTTCCAAACCGATGATGGGCTTAATGCCATACTGCTGGGCTTTATTCCAGAAATCGAACGCCCCGAATAGATACCCGTGATCGGTAATGGCTATTGCTTCTTGGCCGAGGCGGTTGGCTTCAGCGAACAGCTCATCAAGTTTCGCGGCTCCATCGAGCATGGAGTATTCAGTATGGGTGTGAAGGTGTACGAAACCATCGCGTTTCCCCGTAGATCCACCGGCCAAGAGTGCGTCGACCTCCAACTTGATGACTGAGTAGCGTCAGTCAGTCTAGCCGTAGTCTTGCAAACGTTCCAAAGCGTAACGCAGGTCGTCAGGATACGGTGATGTATAACTCACGTGCTGGCCGGTGACAGGGTGCTCGAAGGCAATACCAACGGCGTGCAACCATTGTCGGGTCAGCCCCAGCTCCGCTGCAAGCTGAGGATCCGCATCATAGGTCAGGTCCCCCACCAGCGGATGATTCAGCGCCGAAAAATGCACCCGAATCTGATGGGTCCTGCCGGTCAGGAGCTCAACGTCGACAAGGGTTGCGGTACCAAATGACTCCAGGGTGTTATACACGGTCAGTGCTTCTTTGCCACCCTCGACGACACCGAACCGCCATTCATACCCCGGCTGCCGGTCGATGGGGGCGTTGATCGTGCCGCTGAGTGGGTCAGGTAAGCCTTCGATAAGTGCGTGATAGTGACGCTGCGGAGTCCGGTCATGAAAGGCTTGTTTCAATCGGCTATAGGCAACTTCTGTTTTTGCTACCACCATCAGCCCGGAGGTGCCGACATCAAGCCGTTGCACGATTCCTTGTCGCTCAGGTGGGCCTGACGTGGCAACGTCGATGCCTAGCGCGGCTAGCCCACCGACCACTGTGGGCCCCTTCCATCCCTGGGAGGGGTGAGCCGCCACTCCTACTGGTTTCTCGACAACAACGTAGTCGTCTTCGTCTGCCACGATGATAAGGTCTTGCACGAGTTCGGCTTTCACCTCTAATGGGTCTGGGTCATTCGGCAATGTCACGTTCAGGATATCGCCGGGTGCCAGTTTGGTGGATTTCACGGCTCGCTCGGCGTTAACCGTGACCAAACCACGGTGAATCCATTGGGCGGCTTTGGTCCGCGAGATTCCGGCCAGTTGTGCTACGGCTGCGTCGGCTCGGCTGCGTTGTTCTATCGTGACGGTCAGATGTTCGGGATCGGATGCGGTCATGCGCTTCCTAACCTGAGCTTGCCGTTGCGGTGGGGTGTTCTTCTGGCCGACCATCGATGGTCTTGCCGCGCATCACTAAGATGACGATGACAATGATAGAAACCACAATGCACGAGTCTGCCAAATTGAAGATCGCAAAATTCGGTACGGCAATGAAGTCGATGACGTGGCCAACACCAAAACCAGGTTCTCTGAAGAGTCGGTCGGTCAGGTTGCCGGCTATGCCACCGCCCAGGGCGCCCAGCGTGATAAGCCAGGGAGTGGTTCTGGCTCGAAAGACGATCAGGTAGAGCACGATGAGCAATCCCAGGGCTTGAATGATGGTGAAGACCCAGGTGAATTCAGTCCCGATCGAAAACGCAGCTCCGGGATTCCGGATGAAATGCCACGACAAAAGCGGTTCGAGGACGGGGATGCGCTCGCCTTCTTGCATATTGGCTAAAACGGCTTCTTTGGACCAGAGATCCGCAAGATAGGCTACGGCCAGTGGGATGAGCGCGATCCACCAGCTTCGCTGGGGCACGTCGTGTTCGGTGGGCGCCACGTTCTTCTCCTTGGGCGGCGATGACATGCTGGTCTAAACACTGATGGTCGGCTATTTTTAGAAAATAGCCGACCATCAGTCTTGAGTTGAGGAGCCCGTGGGGCGTTCTCAGAGTGTCAAAGTTAGTCTGTGACTCGTGCTTGAGAGTCGAGGTCTTTGAGCTGGTTTTCAATGAACGAGCGCAGACGTGTACGGTAATCACGTTCGAAGCCACGCAGTTCTTCGACTTCGCGCTCGAGAGTGCTTTTGCGTTGCTCGAAGTCTTCGAGGGTCTTGCGGGAGGTCTCTTGGGCCTCGGTGACCAGACGGTTCGCTTCGCTTTCCGCTTGGGAAATGATTTCGTCGCGTTTACGTTCACCTTCGGCGACGTGTTCGTCATGTAGTCGTTGAGCCATCGTCAACACGCTAGCAGCAGACTCTGCGGTCGCGTCTGTCGAGTCCTGTTGGGCTGCTGGCTTGACCACTTCGGACTCTGGTTCAGCGGCTTCTTGATCTTCTGACTCTACTTCCACCACCGGCAGCTCAGCTGCTGTGGCAGTTTCTCCCTCGCTACCGTCAGCTGGGACGGGCGATGGGACCGATGCGCTTTCACCGGTCTGAGCTTCTAGCTCTGCTACCTGACGACGCAAGTCATCGTTCTCTTGATTGAGACGGCGCAGTTCCTCAACGATCTCATCGAGAAAATCGTCTACTTCGTCTTGGTCGTAGCCTTCTCGAAATTTCGTGACTTGGAATTTCTTATTGACTACAACTTCCGGCGTGAGAGCCATGTGGTCACCCCAATTACTTGGTCATGTACAAAACTAGAAAACCTGCTGTTTTCTTGTGAGCAGCGCAAGTGTAAAACTCGTAGCTACTTCGTATCCCTGCTTACAATATCACCGTATATCGCCGAACGAGTAGTCGACACAGCTATTACGATAAAAATTCGTCTTTTGGAGCTATATTGCTTGATAAACCTTAAGAAGCTGCCCCTTGAAAGGCAACTAGACGGATGATCATCACAATAAAGAACACTACAATGAAGGATAGATCGAGTGACACCGGCCCGAGGCGTAAGGGAGGGATAAACCGGCGGAAGAAGCGCAAAGGTGGATCAGTCATAGTCATGACTATTTCAGCAATGATGAGGTTGAGGCCGCGCGGTCTCCAGTCGCGAACAAACGCGCCCACCAAGGAGTAGAGGATTCGCACTACCAGGATGAAGAAGTAAATGGTACTTACCAAGTACAGCAAGGTCCAAAGTAATTGCACGAGTCCTCAGTTTCTTCGGTATAGCGTCTGGTCGTTGTCGCCGTTCTAGGCTTGGTCGAAGAAGTCCTCGTCCTGGCTCGCAGCGGTGTTCCCCTCGACAACGTTTTCAACATTAGTAGGTGTCAACAGGAACACTTTATTCGTGACGCGTTCTATATCCCCGTGCAGTCCGAAAGCCAGACCCGCCGAAAAATCCACCAGCCGCTTGGCTTCTGTTTCTGCCATGTCAGTGACATTGATGATCACAGGGATACCGGATCGAATGGCTTCACCGATCAGTTTGGCGTCGTTATAAGACCGCGGGTGAATTGTACGCAGTTTGTGCACTTCAGCGCTTTCCTCTCGGGACTGGACCACACGTTTGATCGGCGTGACCGGTGCCCGGTATTCGTCGTCTTCGTCTGGCACGGATCGTGGACCAGCCGGTTTCGACTCTACCGGCTGGACAGGTTCGGGTGCGGCGTCCGACGCAGTCGGTTTGGCCGCGACATTTACTGCAGCTGGACTTGCTTGATATTCTTGTTCGAGAAGCTCTTGTTCATAGGCTTCGTCGCTATCAGCCAGACCCATTCGGATCATGGCTTTCTTGAATCCGCTAACCATGCGCACCT
>CALBOC010000048.1 GCA_937896705.1 uncultured Micrococcaceae bacterium
TGCATGGCTGTCGTCAGCTCGTGTCGTGAGATGTTGGGTTAAGTCCCGCAACGAGCGCAACCCCTGTGTTCAGTTATGATTTTCTGGACAGACTGCCGGAAGCAAACCGGAGGAAGGTGGGGATGATGTCAAGTCAGCATGGCCCTTACATCCTGGGCAAGAAACACGCTACAATGGCCGGGACAGAGGGTAGCCAAGCGGTAACGCGGAGCCAATCCCAGAAACCCGGTCTCAGTTCGGATCGTGGGCTGCAACTCGCCCACGTGAAGGTGGAGTCGCTAGTAACCGCAGGTCAGCAGTACTGCGGTGAATATGTTCCCGGGCCTTGTACACACCGCCCGTCACGTCATGAAAGCCGGTAACACCTGAAGTCAGTGGGCGAACCTTTGGGGCGCAGCTGCCGAGGGTGGGACTGGTGATTGGGACGAAGTCGTAACAAGGTAGCCGTAGCGGAAGCTGCGGCTGGATCACCTCCTTTCTAGGGAGAATGGGGTTTCGACACCTCATCCCGAAGGTCGAGCATTGGGTTATGAAGCATATTGATGGGGCACCGGTTCCGAGGATGTGGTCACCACAGCGTGGTGAACTGCCTGGCAGGGACGCTCATGGTATGTGGAGCCTGATGTTGACGTGTGGACATCGCAGCGGTTTGTGTTTTGCTTCGTCTTCGGCACATGGTCGAGAGAGTATGTGTGCGAGAGATCAACGAGAAAAAGGAACGCCGGCGAGAATGGGCGCGTAGCTCAGGTGGTTAGAGCGCGGCCCTGATAAGGCCGAGGTCCCTGGTTCGAGTCCAGGCGCGCCCACCCACATGGTGGGGAGACGTCTGGTGCGACTATGGGGCCGTAGCTTAGCTGGGAGAGCGCCGCCCTTGCACGGCGGAGGTCCGGGGTTCGAGTCCCCGCGGCTCCACCTTTTTGGCCTGTTGGTGTTGGACCTTGAGAATTGAAGTGGGCTGACCTGGCCTGCGAGCGTGGCACGATACTGAGGTATCACCGCGCGCACCATAACAGACACGATAAAGACACTGAAGAAGAGCTGACGACATAGTCAGAGAAGAGCACATGGTGGATGCCTTGGCGCTACCAGCCGATGAAGGACGTGGCCACGCTGCGAAATGCCTGGGGGAGGTGCTGGCAACCAGCGATCCCAGGGAGTCCGAATGGGGCAACCCCATCTGGAGACAGATGACCGACCGTTTTTGAACGGCGGGGGGAACCGGGGGAACTGAAACATCTAACGTACCCCGAGGAAAAGAGAAGATTCCCGTAGTAGCGGCGAGCGAACCGGGAGGAGCCCAAACCCATGACAGCGTATGAGGCAGGAACCGCTGCTGCATGGGGGTTGTACGTCGAACGGGGGAGCATTCCTGTGCTTCCACAGTTTGTGTGTGTTGGCGAGGCGAATGGTATTGGAAGAGCCATCCGGAGAGGGTGAGAGACCCGTAGCTGAAGGTGACACACCGCTGCGTTCTGAACGTGAGTACTGCCGGACACGCGAAATCCGGTGGGAAGCAGGGATGACCACATCCCAAGGCTAAATACTGCTTGCGACCGATAGTGCACCAGTACCGTGAGGGAACGGTGAAAAGAACCCCGAGAAGGGGAGTGAAACAGATCCTGAAACCATGTGCTTCCGGCTGGTCGGAGCCTCCTTGTGGGGTGACGGCGTGCCTTTTGTAGAATGAGCCAACGAGTTGTTATATGTGGCGAGGTTAAGCCGGAGTACAGGTGGAGCCGGAGCGAAAGCGAGTTCGAAAGAGCGAAGAGTCGCATATAGGAGACCCGAAACCAGGTGATCTTACCATGAGCAGGGTGAAGCGCGCGGAATACGTGCGTGGAGGCCCGAACCCGGGTCTATTGCAAAAGGCTGGGATGACTTGTGGTAAGCGGTGAAATTCCAAGCGAACCTGGAGATAGCTGGTTCTCCCCGAAATGTATTTAGGTACAGCGGTAGATTGTGACACACTGTGGAGGTAGCGCACTGGTTCGGCGATGGGGCATCCAGCTTACTGACCCGTTTCAAACGACGAATGCCGCAGGGTGAATCTGCTAGTGAGACAGTGGGAGCTAAGTTCCATTGTCGAGAGGGAAACAGCCCAGACCGCCAGCTAAGGTCCCGAAATGCATGCTAAGTGGGCAAGGTAGTCGTGGCACCGTGACAACCAGGAGGTTGGCTTAGAAGCAGCCACCCTTGAAAGAGTGCGTAATAGCTCACTGGTCGATGTGCTGCGGCGCCGACAATCCACCGGGGCTCAAGCATGCTACCGAAGCTGCGGAATCGAAAGATTGGTAGGGGAGCGTCGTGGTCGGCAGTGAAGCAGAACTGGAAGGTTTTGTGGAGTGGCCACGAGTGCGAATGTTGGCATGAGTAGCGCGAGGAAGGTGCGAATCCTTCCCACCGAATGCCCGAGGGTTCCGTCGCGATGCTGATCATCGACGGGTTAGGCGGGCCTAAGCCGAGGCCGGAAGGCGTAGGCGATGGACAACAGGTTAATAGTCCTGTCCCGTGCAAGTGCGTTTGAGCGATGGGGGGACGCAGGGAGCTAGGTCCGGGGGTCTATACGACCCTCTAACGTGGTAGGGAGTTCCGATAGGCAAATCCGTTGGAACGATGACCGAGAGCGGAGTGGAAGGTGCGGCCTGCGGGCCAAGCCGGACGGATTGATGCTGCACTGACGAGAAAAGCCTCTAGCGAGTAGAATGCGCGCCCGTACCGCAAACCGACACAGGTGGGCTGGTAGAGAATACCGAGGTGGACGAGAGAACCCTTGTTAAGGAACTCGGCAAATTAGCTCCGTAACTTCGGGAGAAGGAGCGCCCCGGTAGTGTGAACGGCTTGCGCCGGGAGCATGAGGGGGCCGCAGTGACCAGGCCCAGGCGACTGTTTACCAAAAACACCGGTCCCTGCAAACGCGAATGAGCGTGGACGTATAGGGGCTGAGACCTGCCCAGTGCCGGAAGGTTAAAGGGAGAGGTTCACGCCTTGAACTGAAGCCCCGGTAAACGGCGGCCGTAACTATAACGGTCCTAAGGTAGCGAAATTCCTTGTCGGGTAAGTTCCGACCCGCACGAAAGGTAGAACGATCTGGGCGCTGTCTCAACAGGGGACTCGGCGAAATTAAAGGACCGGTGAAGATGCCGGTGACCTGCAGCAGGACAAAAAGACCCCGTGCAGCTTTACTCCAGCTTGTCGTTGTATGCGTGATTCGTTTGTGCAGGATAGGTGGGAGCCTGGGATCCCGTGGCGTCAGTCGCGGGTGAGGCGTTGGTGAGATACCACCCTGACGGATTGTGCATACTCACCTGGGCCAGATAGCCTGGCAGGGGACAGCGGCTGGTGGGGAGTTTGACTGGGGCGGTCGCCTCCTAAAGAGTAACGGAGGCGCCCAATGGTTCCCTCAGATCGGATGGCAATCGATCGGAGCGCGTAAGGGCAATAAGGGAGCTTGACTGCGAGGCGTACATGCCGAGCAGGGACGAAAGTCGGGCCTAGTGATCCCACGGTACCGAGTGGAAGGGCCGTGGCTTAACGGATAAAAGCTACGCCGGGGATAACAGGCTGATCCTGCCCAAGAGTCCATATCGACGGCAGGGTTTGGCACCTCGATGTCGGCTCGTCGCATCCTGGGGCCGGAGAAGGTCCCAAGGGTTGGGCTGTTCGCCCATTAAAGCGGTACGCGAGCTGGGTTCAGAACGTCGTGAGACAGTTCGGTCTCTATCCGCTGTAGGCGTTGGATGTTTGAGAGGGCCTGCCCCTAGTACGAGAGGACCGGGGTGGACGGACCGCTGGTGATCCAGTTGTTGTGATAACAGCATAGCTGGGTAGCTACGTTCGGGCGAGCGAACCGCTGAAGGCATCTAAGCGGGAATCTTTCCTCAAGACGAGACATCCCTGCGACTTCGGTCGCGAGAGATCCCCAGGAGACGACTGGGTAGATAGGCCACCGGTGGACAGCTGGCAACAGACTGGAGCCAAGTGGTCCTAATGATTGATGGAGTATGCGTTTTTTGGTGTTGTGTTTGTTGTGGTGAGCGCGGTGGTATCGTGGAAACGATAGTACGACATGATTGTTGCAATCTGGAGCTTGCGGGGTGCCCGTGGCCGAGAGCGCACTGGCCCCACCCGGTCCCATCCCGAACCCGGTCGTGACCCAGTGCAGCGCCGGAGAGTACTGCAGTGGTAACGCTGTGGGAGGCGAGGCCGCTGCGGGCGCCCCGCAGGGTCTGGAGAGCACAGTCATGGTATCGCGGGGTGGAGCAGAGGCAGCTCGTTGGGCTCATAACCCAAAGGTCGGAGGTTCGAATCCTCCCCCCGCTACCAGTAGGATGGGTCGGACTTTGATGTCCGGCCTTTTTGCGTTAACCCCCCTTTTGCATTTACCGCTAGCCACCCTGATGGAATGTGGTATTCCCGCGTATCATTGCTTCATACCATCTTCGCTGCATCCTGAAAGTGAGCATGATCTCTGTATGGCAAAATCTCAAAACACCAAAACGTCCGCTGTTGCTA
>CALBOC010000049.1 GCA_937896705.1 uncultured Micrococcaceae bacterium
GCTCGAGAGTATGTCTACTCTGATAAGGATCAACGTGTAGTCGACACGTTGAGGGTACTTGCCGCAGACGCGGTAGAAAAGGTTGGCTCCGGACACCCGGGGACAGCTTTTTCGCTGTCACCGGTCGCCTGGCAGCTGTTTCAGAACGTGATGCATTTTGATCCGCTGGACCAACATTGGGAGGGTCGAGACCGGTTTATCCTGTCCCCCGGCCATACTTCCTTGACCTTGTATTTACAACTCTTTGCAGCAGGCGCGGGAATTGAGATGGCAGACCTGGCTGCCCTGCGCACCTGGGGATCTAAAACCCCGGGACACCCGGAATATGGCGACACCGAACACGTCGAAATCACCACCGGACCGCTGGGCCAGGGATTGGCTTCGGCTGTTGGCTTCGCTTACGATCAGCGTCGCGTTCGTGGGCTGCTGGATCCTGAGGCGGCCCCTGGAGCATCCCCGTTTGATCACCACGTGTTTGTGATCGCTTCCGATGGAGATCTGCAGGAAGGCGTCACCTCTGAAGCATCTTCGCTGGCTGGCACTCAAGAACTTGGCAACCTGATCGTCATCTGGGACGACAACAAGATTTCTATCGAAGATGACACGGACATTTCGTTTACCGAAAATGTTGAACAGCGCTATGAGTCCTACGGTTGGCACGTCCAGCGGGTTGATTGGCTGCAAACTGGCGACTACATCGAAGACACCCGGGCACTTTACGAAGCCATCGTGAATGCCAAACAAGAAACCGATAAACCCTCACTGATCTCACTGCGAACCATTATCGGTTGGCCTTCTCCGAAGAAGCAGAACACCGGGGGCATCCACGGTGCCAAACTTGGTACCGAAGAACTCGCCGGACTCAAAGAAGTATTGGGCTTTGATCCCGATGAACACTTCGTCATGGACGAAGAATTGCTCGGACATGCGCGAACGGTCCGCAATAGATCAGCCGAGTACCGTGAAACCTGGGAGAAGGCCTACCAAAGCTGGCGGGACAAGAATCCAGCACGGGCCGAACTCCACGATCGTCTCGTTGCAGGCGAGCTTCCGGAAGACTTTGATCAAGCTTTCCCGACCTTCGAGGCCTCAGAAGGATCCATGGCAACCCGAGCGGCCTCAGGTAAAGTCCTGAACGCGCTGGCCGAGGTGATGCCAGAATTATGGGGCGGTTCAGCCGACCTGGCAGGCTCAAATAACACCACGATGTCCGGTCAGCCATCATTTTTGCCGATGGATCGTCAAACCAGCAGCTGGTCTGGTCACCCGTATGGTCGGACCTTGCACTTTGGGATCCGGGAGCATGCCTCGGGCGCAATCGTCAACGGCATTAACCTTGGTGGGCTCACCCGCGGTTACGCAGGTACCTTCCTGATCTTCTCGGATTACATGCGCCCGGCAGTACGTTTGGCAGCCCTGATGGGTGTGCCATCGATTTATGTCTGGACCCACGACTCCATCGGACTGGGCGAAGACGGTCCGACCCACCAGCCCATCGAGCACCTTGCCGCGCTGCGCGCCATGCCAGGTCTGGACGTCGTACGACCAGCCGATGCCAACGAGGTCTCCGTTGCGTGGAAGACCATCCTGTCCCAGCGCGAACGTCCGTCTGGGCTGGTATTATCCCGCCAAGGCTTGCCGATCTTTGATCGCAGCCAAGAGGCATTCCGTCCGGCTGATGACGTCGCGCGGGGTGCCTACATTCTGGCAGAAGCGACCCTCAATGGCGCGGAGACTACTCCGGAGGTCGTCCTGATCGGTACCGGTTCCGAAGTGCAGCTCGCCGTGGAAGCACGCGAAACGCTGCAGGATCAGGGTATCGCCACTCGTGTGGTGTCAGCTCCATGTCTGGAATGGTTCGACGCTCAAGATGAGTCGTACCGCAAGGATGTGCTGCCGACCGAGGCGCTCCGGGTGTCTATTGAAGCCGGTGTGGAACAAGGGTGGCAGAAGTACACCAGTGGCCACGGCCATGCTGTCTCACTGGAGCACTATGGTGCCTCCGCCGACTACCAGACCCTATTTGAAATGTTTGGTATCACCGCCGACGCGCTGGTTGAAAAAGTCCATAGCCTCTACAACGCCTAAGGAATGCTCGTGAGTCAAAACCAATACACCAAAGCCCTCGACGCCGCCGGTGTGTCCCTATGGCTTGACGATCTCTCAAGAGATCGCATCAATTCCGGAGACCTCCAGAACCTGATCGACACCAAGACCATAACCGGCGTGACGACGAACCCGGCGATCTTTGCTAAAGCACTGACCACCGGCACCGCCTATGACGCGCAGCTGACAGAATTAGCCGCAGCCGGGACGGACACGCAGAGCGCGGTGATCGAGATGACAACCGATGACGTGCGCTCAGCTTGTGACGTGCTGGCACCCGTTTACGAAGCCACCAACGGCTATGACGGTCGCGTCTCCATTGAGGTCGACCCCAGGTTGGCATGGGATACCGACGAAACCGTGGCGCAGGCCATCGACCTGTCGAAAAAAGTCGGCCGTCCCAACGTGATGGTCAAGATCCCTGCAACTGAACAGGGACTGCCTGCCATTACTCGGGTCCTAGCCGAGGGCATTAGCGTCAATGTGACCTTAATCTTCTCGCTAGAACGTTACCGCCAGGTGGTCAACGCGTGGTTGACCGGCCTCGAGCAAGCGCGCTCTCATGGCCGCGATCTCTCCACGATTCATTCGGTGGCGAGTTTCTTCGTCTCCCGGGTAGATACAGAGATTGATAACCAGCTCGAAGCTGCCGAGCTGCCAGCAGAACAACTGCTTCAGCTGCGCGGCCGGGCGGGGATCGCCAATGCACGGTTGGCGTACCGGATCTTTGAGCAGATGCAAGATACCGAACGCTGGAGGCTATTGGCTTCCAACGGCGCAAACCTTCAACGTCCACTCTGGGCATCGACCGGTACCAAGAACCCCGATTACTCTGACGTGCGATATGTGAATGG
>CALBOC010000050.1 GCA_937896705.1 uncultured Micrococcaceae bacterium
CGAAGCCGGACTGCAGATCGTCGAGAATGTCTGTGATGTCCTCGATGCCTACCGATAGACGGACCAGGCTCGGGTTGACACCGGCAGCCAACTGCTCAGCTTCAGAGAGCTGGCCGTGGGTGGTGGTCGCCGGATGGACAACAAGTGACCGAACATCTCCGAGGTTGGCCACCAGTTTGTGCAACGTCAAAGATTCAGCGAACTTCTGCCCTGCACTCACGCCACCGACAATATTGAAGGCAACGATTCCGGAGGTCCCGTTGGGTAGTAGCTGCTGTGCGCGGTCGTACCAAGGCGAAGATTCTAATCCGGCGTATTGCACGCTTTCGACCTGCGGGTGTGCCTCGAGCCATTCAGCAACGCGCTGAGCATTCGATATGTGGCGTTCCATTCGCAGCGAGAGTGTTTCGAGCCCCAGGTTGATCAGATAAGCATTAAAGGGTGAGGCGGTGTTTCCCATGTCGCGCAGCAGCTGGGTGCGGATGCGCAAGATGTAGGCCAGGTTTGCGCCCAATGGGCCGTCGGGTCCAAAATCGGTTCCGAAGACCACGCCATGATAGGACTCATCGGGTTCATTGAACCAGGGGAATTTTTCGGGATACGCCGTCCAATCAAAGTTGCCCGAGTCGACGATGACCCCGCCCAGCCCGTTAGCGTGACCACTGATGTATTTCGTCGTGGAGTGGATGACGATATCGGCACCATGTTCAAACGGACGGATGAGCGTTGGCGGAGTTAGGGTCGAGTCGACAATCAGCGGGATGCCGGCTTCGTGTGCGATGTCCGCTACTGCGGGCAGATCAAGCACATCGGCCTTAGGGTTACCCAGGACTTCTGAAAAGAGCGCTTTAGTGTTGGGCTTGATCGCTTGTCGCCACTCGTCGAGGTTATGCGGATCTTCAACAAAAATCGTCTCGATACCTAACCGCGGCAGTGTGTGTTTGAATAAGTTTTGCGTCCCGCCATATAGTGAGGCCGAGACCGCAACCGAGTCGCCGCTGCCAGCGAGGTTCAGGATGCTCAGCGTTGTGGCTGATTGGCCCGAAGACAACAGCACGGCACCAACGCCACCTTCCAGGGCGGCAATTTTATTTTCGACCGCATCCGTGGTGGGGTTTGTGATGCGCGAATAAATCGGTCCCAGTTCTGACAGTCCGAAACGGCCTGCGGCAGTGGCAGTATCAGGAAAGTTGAAACTGGTCGTTTGGTAGATGGGCAGCTGTGTTGCCCCATACTCTGAATCCACGTCCATTCCGGAATGGATCTGACGGGTCGATAAACCCCATGTGGACTGATCGGTGATATCGCGTTGTGCCAAGTGGAAAGACTCCTTCATAACTTCAAGGGGTCTTC
>CALBOC010000051.1 GCA_937896705.1 uncultured Micrococcaceae bacterium
TCCCTGGAGCTAGCAGAGAGGAAAGCATGCACCTTGATACGTTAAAATCCCAAACCGAAGCAACCGTGTCGGAACACGCTGATGCGCTGATTGACCTATCCGAAACATTGCACGCGAACCCCGAAACGGCCTGGGAGGAGTACGCCTCTTCCAGAGCCGTCGCAGACCTCCTGGAACACCGGGGGTTTACCGTGACCCGTAACTACCTGGGATTTGAAACGGCTTTTCTTGCGGAAGTGGGCAGCGGGTCTCGAAAGGTCGGCTTCATGGCCGAATACGATGCCCTGGCAGGACTCGGCCATGCATGCGGGCATAACCTCATAGCGGCAAGCTCAGTGGGCGCCGGTTTAGCACTTGCTCCACTGGCTGATGAGCTCGACCTGACGATCCGTGTCTATGGCACACCGGCCGAAGAGGGCGGAGCCGGCAAAGTCGAACTGATTGATGCCGGAGCATTCCAGGGGCTGGATTTCGCGATGATGGTGCACCCAGCACCGGTGGATATCGCCGAAGCCGAACCGTTTGCCGTGTCGCATAAACGCATCGAATACACCGGAGTATCTGCTCATGCGGCCGCCTATCCCGATGAAGGGATCAACGCGAATGATGCGTTTGTGATAGCCCAGGTCGCGATCGGTTTGCTGCGCCAACAACTACCGCCTGATACCAGGATCCACGGTGTCCAAACCGTTGGAGGATCGGTGCCCAATGCGATTCCTGATAAAACAGCGGGTCGCTGGTACATCCGGGCCACGACACTTGAGGAGTTGGCTGAGGTAGAGCGCAAAGTAGAGGCCTGTTTTGAGGCCGGTGCAGTCGCCACCGGTGCTGAATTGAGCATCACTGAGGAAAGTAAGTCCTACGCTGAGTTCCGCACCTACCAACCGGCGCTTGAGGCGTATAAACGCAACGCCGCAGCTCGTGGGAGGGAATTTGCAGATGCAAAAACCGCGGGCCGTATGAACCGAGCGTCAACGGATATGGGTAATGTGTCCCAACTTGTGCCGGCGATCCATCCATACATTGGTGTTGATTCGCTGCCGTACACCAACCATCAAAAAGGCTTCGCCGATGCCTGCGTGGGACCTGTCGCGGAACAAACCCTGGTCGATGCGGCCATTTTGATGGCGTGGACGACGCTCGATCTCTTTGCGTCTGACTCCCACGATAGTGCGACGCCGGAAAGCATCTAACTCCAGGATTTCGGTCATCATGCCGTCTAGAGTGGAAGCCATGCGCTCAGATCTCATTGGATTCGGAACCCTTGTACAAGCCGGTCGCGACAACCCCGATGCCTACCGTACCGCCACCCTTTCTGCGCTCGAAGTCGGGTACCGGACACTCGACACGGCGCTTCGCTATAACAACGAGGTCCAAGTCGGTCAGGCCATCGCTCAAACCGACGTGCCACGTGAAGACATCACGGTCACCACAAAGATCCCGGGCAGATTTCACGGCTATCACGAAGCCAAAACGTCCATCATCCGCTCACTGATCGACCTGGACCTGCCCTACGTAGATGTGGCACTGATTCACTGGCCGCTGCCGCGCTTGCATAAATACGTCGATACCTGGCGGGCGATGATTGAGATGCGTGATGCCGGACTAGTTCGTGCGATCGGTGTCTCCAACTTCTTGCCCGAACATCTCCAACGGCTGGTCGATGAGACCGGTGAGGTGCCCGTAATCAATCAGGTCGAGATGCACCCATATTTCGGACAGGCAGAACTGCGCGACTTTCACGCCAA
>CALBOC010000052.1 GCA_937896705.1 uncultured Micrococcaceae bacterium
AGAGCGGGTGACGGGAATCGAACCCGCGTATCTTGCTTGGGAAGCAAGCGCTCTACCATTGAGCTACACCCGCACAGCCTCACCAAAACAGTGCGTCCTGGTTGACGGCCTAGGGAATATCTTAACACTCTTGACGACCGTCCGTGCGTATTTCGTCGGGTCGGCGATTTGCCGGTGGTGAAACCTGACTACTTCGTGTGACGTATGGGCTTGCACTCGCCTGCGGATACGGAAGAATACAAGGCATGACTTCGGCAGCTTCCACTCCTCGTATCCGCGCCTCCGAACTGGTCGGTGAGACCTGGTTCAACATCGGCGACAAAGACCTCAGCCTTAAAGACCTTCGCGGCAAAATTGTGATTCTCGACTTTTGGGCGTTTTGCTGTGTCAACTGCCTCCACGTCCTGGATGAACTGCGCCCCCTGGAGGCCAAATACTCCGACGTGTTAGTCACCGTGGGCGTGCACTCGCCGAAATTCGATTACGAAGCCGAAACTTCCGCGGTCGCGGCCGCGATCGAACGCTATGACATCGCTCATCCGGTCATCAACGACCCGGAACTCATTACTTGGCAGGCCTACACCGCCCGAGCTTGGCCCACCTTGGTGGTCGTCGATCCAGAGGGCTACGTGGTGGCCCACCTGACCGGCGAGGGCCACGTGTCCGGGCTGTACTCCCTGGTCGAGCAACTCATTGAAGAACACGACGCTAAAGGCACCCTGCACCGCGGGGAAGGCCCCTACGTGGCTCCGGAACCGGTGGCACGTGATCTGAAATTCCCGGCCAAAGCCATCGCGCTGGGCACCCGCGGCACTCGCAACGGCTCGTTCTTGGTCGCCGACACCGGCCATCACCGCCTCGTCGAGGTAACTGATGATTTAGAAACTGTGCTGCAGACCATCGGCGGCAACGGCACCGGCGAACCCATTGATGCTGAAACTGCCCTGGCCGATCCTGACACGATCTCGGTGCGCGGCCACGCCGACGGCGGCCGTGAAGTCGCGCTCTTCAACGAACCCCACGGTCTGGCGCTGTTGCCTGACGACGTCGCCCAGACGGTCGGCTATGACGTGCTCGTCGCCGATGCCGTCAACCACCGACTCCGCGCGGTAAAGCTGGCCACCGGAGAAGTCACCACTGTGGCCGGCAATGGCGTCCAGCGGCTGATTGACTCCGAACGCATCCAGGATGAGTCCAACGACGACAACGAGACCGTCGACCTGGCCCCTTTCGAATCCGGCGCGCTTGATACTTCGCTGTCGACTCCCTGGGATGTGCAGTATTCTGCAGCCGAAGGCCTGGCCATTATCGCTATGGCCGGCACCCACCAGCTGTTCTCTTATGACCCGGTGACCAAAGAGCTCGCCGTGTATGCTGGCACCGCACTCGAGGGGCTCGTTGACGGGCCAGCCGATGAAGCCTGGTTCGCGCAATCCTCGGGGCTATCCATTGACGCCAACGGCGTCCTCTGGGTTGCCGACGCCGAAACCTCAGCGGTGCGTTACGTCATCCCGGCTACCCAAACTGATTCCAAGAAACCTGAAGTCGGCACCGTGGTGGGAACCGGCTTATTCGACTTTGGCTTCCGCGACGGCGATCCCGAAGAAGCCCGGTTGCAACATCCGCTGGGCGTGACCAACCTGCCGGATGGCTCGGTACTGATTGCCGATACTTACAACCATGCGATCCGCCGGTGGGCTCCAGAAACGGTGAACCCCGACGGTACGACTCAACCCGCCGCGGTCACCACTGTGGCCCGTGATCTGCAAGAACCCTCGGACATTCTGGTCGAAACCGACGCGGACGGCAACGCGGTCTCGATCGTCGTGGTCGAAACCAACGCTCACCAACTGGTCCGGATTGCCGTGCCCGAAAAGTTCCTGCACGTCGATGAAGGCGCAATGCAGGTCCAGCGCCCGCCCACCAAATTGGTTGCAGGTGAGGTGCCGATCAATATTTCGTTCGCCGCACCAAGTGGTCAGAAACTTGATGACCGGTGGGGCGACCCGACTCAGTTGACGGTCTCTTCGACGCCCGAAAACCTGTTGCTGGAAGGGGAGGGGCGGGAAACCGGCTTGAACCGCCGGTTGAAGCTCAACCCCGAAATCTCCGAAGGCGTGCTGCACGTGACCGCCCGCGCTGCGGCTTGTGATGGCGAGCCCGGCCAGCCGATCCCGGACTCGGCAGCCTGCCACCTCTATCAGCAAGACTGGGGGATCCCGGTGACCATCCACGCCGACGGCGACGCAGAGGCCCACACCACGCTCGATCTGGATTTGCGCGGCATTCACTAGAGTCAGACTCAACACAGCGATCCGTTCGGGATAGACTAGGCACCAACGTGTCGTCTACCCGAACGGATTTGTTGTTTCATGGCAACCCTGATCGCCCACGGTCCCGAACCGACAGCCCACGCTTTTGCCCAACGTCTAGCGGCTACACTGGGCGAGCATCGCGGCGTGACGACCGCCGTGGAAGAGTTCCCGGTCGCGGCGCGCTACGTTGACAATGTCGAAGCGGTCATCGTGGTGGCAGAAGCTCAAGAGGAAGCTTTTCATCACGGCGCACGGAATTTCATGAATGCCACCTACGCCGAGCTCGCAGACAAGACCCTGTTTGTGGCCGCCTTGGGCACCGCCGAAGAACTGACCCCGACGCAATGGACTGCCATTGATGCGTTCAAGCCGCGCGATAGCGCCTACTTCCGCACCGACCAGCCACACGAGGATGCCCTGAAACTCTGGGCGGGCCGGCTCAACACGCGCGGTGCGGTCTAGCGCGACGCTGCGTTACTGCCAGTCGGGTCGCACCCGAATATATTCCGGAGTCAACTCCAGGTCTGCGGACATCTCAAAGACTTCTTCGTAGTCCACAGCCGACTGCTGCCCCGTCCCGATGTGAATCTCTTGGGCTGATAAATGTGCGGTGGCCATCACCCGGTCGATGGCAGGTTCGGAGTCCTGCCACGAATACTGCACATCCGGAACATCGATCGACCACGACACTGAATCGGGCACGACCCGGTTGGTCGTTTCGTAGCCAAACGGACACCCAGCAGGTTTTAGCACGGTCTGCTGGGTACAGCGTTGCAATTCATCTTGGACCTCTTCGGTGATCGCCTCATCCACGGCCTGAGTCAGATTCACCTCAAACCCAAACTCGACGCTTGCACCCGCAGCTAACACGTCGGTCACGGCGAAATGGGCCGGTTCATCGACTTCCAGATAGGTCCCTTCATATTCCAGCTCAATGAGCGCTGGAGCGAACGCCGCCAGAGTTGCCGGGGAGCCGTTGGTACCAAGGAGCGGAGTCGGGGCATCGTGGATGTGGGCGACCGGTTCATCGGCCTTGGAATTTTCGGGCATCTGCGTTGGATGCAACTCGATCTGCTGCAGCGGCAGCGGATGCAACTGCCATTCATTGAACACACCCCATGAGGTACCAGTCTTATTGACGACCAACGAGGTGGTTTGAGGCTGATCGGCCCCATCGTGATACCGAATTTCAACGACGCGCTGAGTCATGTCAGGCTCGCGAAAACTTTCCGGCACCTCGTCCTCAACGTTTTCGATCTCGGCATCTTCCAACATGGCGGAGGCCGCCGCGAGTGGTTCACCGTCTAGTAGCACCGTAGAGATGGTCTCGGGTGCATCCTCGGCCAGATAGCCCTGCGATATCGCCATCGCCGTGGCGCCGTCACCGGCACGCAGCGCCTCGAGATATTCTTCGGCCGCAGCCTCCGGATCGTAGACCGTCGAGTTTAATACCACGACTACCGCGCCGGCCAAGATAAGCACTCCAGCGGCGATGAGCGCCCAAAAACCAGGCCGCCGCATCACCGGTGGGCGCCCGGCAGCATTATTTTGCACGGGAGTTTCCTTCGACATCGTCAACAATCTTTCTAAGCTAACAGACCCGCCACGATGATCATCGCCGGAATTGCGAGGATCGTGGTGATGAACACCGTATCGCGGGCCACGATCAGTCCCGTATTGTACCGGGATGCGGCAACAAACACGTTCTGTGCAGTCGGTAATGAAGCCAGGACGGTTGCGATCAGCACGCCTTCGTCGTCCAGCTGAAATACAAACGCCGCCAGCACCCAGGCCGCCAGGGGATGAATGATCAGCTTCACTGTTGAGGCGAGGACGGTATCGCGGCGTCGGCCCTCTGCTTTCGCCAGGGGTTTGGAACCCACCAACGAAATGCCAAAGGCCAGGAGCATCGCCGGGATGGCAGCACCACCGATAAGCCGAATGGATTCGTCCAGGGGTTGCCACAGTTGCCACTCGGTGATCGAAAAGAGCAATCCAAAAGCCGACCCGATAATCAGCGGGTTGCGGACCACCGTGATGAGAATCCGCCCGAGGCTTCGCCAGAATCCTGCTCTAACCACTTTGAGCCCTGATTCTCGCTCTTGAGATTCCTTTAGAGTCTGGCTATCCATGACGAAAACATACACCGGTGTGTAAATGGCAAGTTGAAACAGAATCACCGGTGCGGCATAGCTGGCATCCCCCAAAACATATGCGGCAATCGGCAATCCGAGGTTTGCCGAGTTGATCAGTGAAGCAGATAGCGCCGCGATCATACGTTCAGATGCAGCGCGCTTGGTCACCGCAAAATGCGCGATAATCAGATAGCTGACGGCGGCCACGCCCGCCGACAGCGTCGCAATCCACAGTTGCGGACCGAGTACTAGGAAGACATCGCTCTGTGACAGGGTGGTGAACAACAGCGCCGGTGAGGCCACGAAAAACGCGACGCGGGACAGCACCGGTTGTGCGTTGGGCCCGAGACTTCCGGTACGTCCGACTCCGTAGCCGACAGCAATGATCAGCCAAATGATAAAGAAGCCGGACAGTACTTGTGCCACTGCAACCTTTCGCCGAGTCTTCACACGCTCAGCAGTGAGCATGCCTGAGGTTAGCCTGCACTATGCTGACATTTGCAACCCATCATCGCCCGTCGAGGATTCCATGACTGAAGATCAACGTAGACGAACCAGAATTTGGTGGCTGTCTGGAATTCTAGCGGTCTTAGGTGCGGGCATAGCGATCTTTGCTGCGTTGGAGTACTTCGTCACCACGCTTGTCACGGTGGGATTCGCGGTGGTGGTGACCGTGCTCCTCGGCGCCGTGCTGGCCCAAGCAGACAAACTCCGTTGAACACCCCCGCCCCCAGAAGTTTAAGCTCTTGGGGAAATCTTAGGCGCTGGTTTTCGTTGCTTGTCTCACTTTGCTAGCTGGTTTTCTCTGCGCCAGAGACTGAAGTGGTAAGTTTTCGTAATTTGAGCCACAAGAACCGCATGATTTCGCGGCAATTTAGCCCATCTTAAGTAATTAGCACATGCCTATTGTTCGCTATTTCGGCTAGCCCAAGTTGTCTAGACCCACCGTGTTTGTGCCGATATATTATGAGTAATTCAAAAAACCTTTGAAGATACCCGGCATACGACAATCAGGAGGGAACAGCTATGGAAGCCATCCAGCATAAGAACGTCGTTATCGGCGCACTCGTCGCTGTCGTCGCCGTCCTGTCTGCACTCGTGATCGTTACCTCGATCGCACAGATGTATGCACTAACCGTTGGCCTTATCCTTGCCCAACTCGTCAGTCTGAGTGCAATCGGCTACGTCTATATGAAATCCCGCGAACAACAGAATCAGCTGTTTTGCGCACGCCTAACCGTCAGCAAATTATGATGCTGTAACCAGGCGTGGCAAAAGCCAAATTTCAAGCCCCCGGTGCCGGATCTCCGCACAGGGGGCTTTGTTATTGTTAAAACATAACTACAGTCACTGGGGCGGCGGAAGGATCATCCATGTCGGAAAAGGTTTCAGAGTCGTTAATAGTCCTGGGAGGCACCGGAAATCTCGGTCGCGAGGCCCTGCCGATCTTGGTGGAAGCTGGATATCACCTCGTGGTCTACGCGCGCTCCGAAGTGTCGGGTGCGCCCTTTGAGCATGAGCGTATTTCGGTGATGGTGGGCTCCTTGGATGACACCGCATTGATTGACTCGTTGGTCACCACGGCCCTGCGTCATAGTCAGAAACTGCGTGGCGCCATCTTCCTCAACGGTGGGTTTACCAACGACGAAGGGATTGGCGCGGATGGGTTTACTGAATACCTGCAGCAAATGCTTGACATGAATGTCTACCCCACGACGAAAGTCCTCTCACGGACGCTGCCGCACTGGCAGGCCAATGGTGGAGGTCGAATCATACTAACGTCTGCAACCGCCGTCGAAAAACGATTCGTCAAAGGTGGGGCTTATGCGACCGCGAAAATGGTCGTCGATAGTCTGGCTCGCCAGATAGAACGCGAATACGACCCGGAGGTCGTCGCGGTGCATGTCCTTCGCCCACGGTTCATTGGGACAAAACCAGGACAAGACAACCCAGCGGACCTTGCCCAAGAAATGTTAGATGCACTACAACAAGAGGTATAACCCTATCCACTGCATTTAAGAGAAGGGGAGCGGTGATGGCCAGGTCACTCACGGAGGCAGAACGACAGCTGATCAGCGCCATGATTACCAGTGCAAAAGCAACCGACCCGGACCACTTCGAGACGCAACAAGCCTGGCAGGACTGGCGAGCAGGACTGCATGAGATGGTGGACCGACTCAGCGCGGGGGAGCCCTGCGATTGTGGTAAATGTCCGTCATTTCAGCTGCTCATCGACCAGAAGCCGGTCCCGGCGGGAGCATCTCAAGTCATCCTGGAGGCGTTTGTCTCGGAGGGGATCGTCATGCTGTTCGTCGATGATGGTCAGCCGTCCTACTTAGAGATCGCACCGAACTTAGATGAGCAACTCGACTTCCCCGACGAAAAGGCCCTAATCTTCTAATCGAGGCCGTGCCCATCAGGCGGACCAGCGCCACAATGGATCGACGCGGTGCGGAGTGCGATACCGTTAAGCTGTGCTTTTATCGGATCGAGATATTAAACAATCATTGGACTCTGGGCGGATCGGCCTGGACCCTCTAGACACGGCCATGGTGCAACCAGCCAGTGTCGACGTTCGTCTGGACCGATTCTTCCGCCTGTTCGACAACCACAACTACCCATTCATTGACCCTGCCGAAGAGCAGTCCGGTCTTACGCGCATGGTGGAAGTCGAACCGGATCAAGCTTTCATTCTGCACCCCGGGGAATTTGTGCTCGGCTCCACCTACGAGCAGGTCACCTTAGCTGCTGATGTTGCGGCTCGGCTCGAAGGCAAGTCTTCGCTTGGTCGGCTCGGGCTGCTCACTCACTCCACCGCGGGCTTTATCGATCCGGGGTTCTCGGGACACATCACTTTAGAACTGTCCAACATGTCAACCCTGCCCATCAAGCTGTGGCCGGGTTCGAAAATTGGGCAGATGGCTTTTTTCGCCTTAACTTCCGCTTCGGAGCATCCTTACGGAACCGGCCCGAACCTCAACCGGTATCAAAATCAGCGAGGTCCAACGGCCTCAAAATCGCACCTGAACTTCCATCGTTCGGTTATCGAGCGATAAAGCTGCGCGCACTGTTCGTCACACGACTCTGCCGCCTGTTCGGGCCTGCCTCTGGCGCATGAATTGCCATGCAGCCCCACAGTGACCGGGAATATCGCGAACGTGCTCATACGACCATTGAGTAACACAGAAGTGATTTAGGTAATGTTTTAGATCCAGGTAGGTCCGGATAAACCCAACTAGAACAGATAAAACCAAGCCTAAGCGGGATGGTTGGAGCTGGATGATTCAGCCATCCGTGTACAGCAGGTGGCCATCACTATGTAAGGTTAAGCAGGTGACCGTCCCCTAGACCTCACGGAGGCAACCGTGCTGATTGTGCTGCTCGCACTCTTTCTGGTTGCGCTCATCGCACCCCTGATTATTCACAAATCGGGACGTTCGGGCTTCCTGATCCTCGCAGCGGTACCCACAGCCGGTTTCATCTGGGTAGCCACCCAGCTACCGAAAGTTCTTGCCTCCGAGGAGCTGCTCGCGTCGGGCGCCGCCGCAGATAACCACGATTCCAGCCTCGTGCAAACCTGGGACTGGATCCCGTTTCTTGGCATCCAGCTCTCGTTCCGACTCGATACACTCAGCGCATTTCTTAGCCTCATCGTGTTGGGGGTTGGGGCCGCGGTCTTGGTTTATTGCGCGCGCTACTTTGGCGACGGTGAACCTCGTCTGGGCTCCTTCGCAGCCCAATTCATGGCCTTTGCCGGTGCCATGTTCGGTTTAGTTGTCACCGACGACCTCCTGGTGCTGTATGTGTTCTGGGAAATCACCTCGATTCTGTCGTTTTTGATGATCGGCTACCAAGCCCACCGCATTTTTGCTCGCCGTTCAGCGATGACGGCGTTGATCGTCACCACCTTTGGTGGCCTGGGCATGCTCATCGGTCTGGTGATGTTTGGGCATGCGGCAGACACCTATCGCATCTCTGAGATTGTGGCCCAAGGAGCCGAGTTACTGACCGGCGACTACGCCGGCGCGTATATCATCTGGGCCATTGCCCTGGTACTGCTGGGCGCAACGACTAAGTCTGCCCAAGTTCCTTTTCACTTCTGGCTCCCGGCAGCCATGGCCGCACCGACCCCCGTCTCGGCCTACTTACACGCCGCCGCGATGGTCAAAGCCGGTATCTATCTGGTCGCACGTTTCGCTCCGGCCTTCGCCGGAGAAACCGTCTGGCAGGTGCTGGTGCTGGGCGTGGGCATGTGGACGATGCTGCTGGGCGGCTGGCGTGCCCTGCGCCAAACCGACATCAAACTGATTCTGGCCTACGGGACTGTATCGCAACTGGGTTTTTTGATGATCGCCAACGGGCTTGGCACAGCCAGCGGAGCGATCGCAGGGCTGACCATGCTGCTGGCGCACTCATTATTCAAAGCGCCCCTGTTCATGGTCGTTGGTGCGATCGACAAAATCACCGGGACCAGGGACCTGCACAAACTCTCGGGCCTGCGAAAATCACATCCGGCCCTATTCTGGATCGCCGCTATCGCCTCGCTGTCGATGGCCGGCGTGCCGCCCCTGTTTGGTTTCATTGGGAAAGAAACCGTCATGCAGGCCGCCTTGGATTGGGCGGTCTGGCGCAGTGACACTTTCCTGGCCGCCGGACCTAATTTCTGGGGTGTGGTTTGGAGCTGGGCTCCGTTGGTCGTCGTGGTGCTCGGGTCGGTTTTGAC
>CALBOC010000053.1 GCA_937896705.1 uncultured Micrococcaceae bacterium
CGGAACAGAAGGTCAGGGGTTCGAATCCCTTAGGGCGCGCTCACAGATTTCGCATACACATGCGGATCCTGAACCCTTGAGATCTATTGCAGATGGATCTCAAGGGTTTTTCGTTTCCCAAAAGGCTTTCTGCATCGTAGGTCCCGCCGCTGGGCAGCTCTACGTTGCTGATCCTGACGGTAAGGTAGAGACCCGGGAGGCGCATATGTATTGGCAACGAATTGTGTTAGCTGTGGCTATCATCGCCCTGTCGGTAACGATGTTTGTCCCGCTGCCCCTCTGGGCAGCAGTCGCCCTGATCATTATCGCCTTGGTAGCAGCCATCGTTGTGGTGGTGGGGCTGCTGCGGGAAAACGGTTAGCGCGGCACCACAAAATGCGTCATGGTGGCATCTCGGCCATCCAAGCTGGCCCATTCACCGGGTATATCAAACACCATCATGCCCAGGGTCGGATATCGTTCGGCCATGTCGAGCACTGCGGCTTCATTCGACTCGGTAGATGCTAACCGCATGCCGAGTTCTTGCACCCACGGCATGTGACCGACGAGCATGAGGGTTCGAACTTGTTCTTCGACTTCATTGATGACCGATAAGACGCGGGGTACCGGTGCCAGGTAGAGGCGCGAGTCGAGGTACGGGGTCGGGGCTTTTTCGCCCAGTTCGTTCAGGACCCAGGCGGTGGTTTGACGGGTACGGACCGCATCCGACGTGATGATGAGATCGGGATAAAAGCCGTGCTCGACTAACCATCGTCCAGCCGCAGGAGCTTCCCTATTCCCACGTTGGGCGAGCGGCCGCTCGTGGTCTGGCACCGGTGGATAGGCCGCCTTGCCGTGTCGCAGCACGATGAGTCGTTTGTGATCGGTGGCGTCAGTCAGCATGAAAGTGTTGGGCCCCTGGTTCATCACGATGGGTTAGATAGGCTCCGTTATCGTATTCGCGTATCCACTGCTCGATGTACGGGCAAATGGGGACGATACGGAAGCCCTCTGCTATCGACGTTTCGAGGGAGTGTTTTGTCAGCTCGCCCGCCAGTCCTGCTCCTCGGTGTTTCGGCTCGACAAAGATTCTGGGAAAGACCCGCTGCTTCGTGCCGTCTGGAGTTTCGACATCACGGTAGTGGTTGCGGGCAATGACCTCACCAGCGTCATCGCGGACGCCAAAGGACTCAGCGTCACGAAACCAGTGCGGCGCAGTCATATTAATCCTCCTTCGGAAAATGCTCAGGACGTGGGGTATCTCGGGCTTGTTGGTAACGCGGGTCATCTTGTTTATCCAACCAGGATTTCACATACGGACAGATCGCCACAATACGATACCCCTCGTCAAGAGCGTTATCGATGGTGTATTTTACGACCTTGCCGGCCAGTCCCTGTCCGCGGTGGGCCTCTTCCGTGACGGTCGAAATAAACGCCCGTTGTTTGGTGCCGTCCGCTGAGAGATGGTCGGTGTGATATTCGCGAGCGGCTACGGTTCCGGTGTCATCTACGATCATGCCGGTGTAGCCGTCTTCTTGAATGAATTGCGGACTGTCGATACTCGGGGTGGTCATGATCTGCTCCTACTTCTTCCGACGTGCCACCGTCGGTGGGTTTTGGCGCGGCTTCATTGCCACGTTGGGTAGCTCGGGGGCGGGCAGTGGTGCGGGTTGACCGGGGGGAAAATGGCCGTACTGCGGGAAGACGGTGCCATCCGGGTATGTTGTGTCCACTAAGTCGTCCAGCAGTGGCCCTGCGATCGGCTCATTGAGGGTCTGGTCGTGCAGGGGTGAGTGTTCGCCGGCGGGCTCGAAACCCATTTCGGCTTGATATCGCTGTCGCCACAGCGCGATTTCATCATGCGACCGGCCCACAAAGTTCCACCACATGACGATGTCTTCCTCAAGTGGTTCGCCACCGATCAGCATGACGCGGATCGGCGTGTCTCCGGAACTAATCTGCAGTGTGGTCACCCCGGTGCCAAGATAGCCCAGGTGATTTTGTTCGATGACCGCGCCGTTGAAGTTCGCGGTGCATTCGACTGCTAACAGCCCGTGTTCGTGTTCGGCCGGTACCTCTACTTCAAGTGTCGTATTGGCGTCCAACGAGATTTCAGCGGCTGACAGTGGACTATAGGTCTCCACGGGCGAGGTTGAACCCAGCAAGGACCCGATCGCGACTTTGGCGCTCCAGCCCGGACCGTGGATCGTCTCGGGGCGGTGTTGATCCAGATGCGGTTCGACGAAGCGGTATTTCTCTGGGAACGCGTACCACAGTTGCACCCCGTGTAACACAGTCGTATCGGCCGTGGAATGTTCCGAGTGGGTGATGCCGTAGCCGGCACTCATGAGGTTGACTTCCCCGGGGCGGACTACCGCCCAGTTGCCTGCGGAGTCAATGTGATCCACCCGGCCGGTGAACAGCCACGAGACGGTGGCCAGTCCGGTGTGCGGGTGACGGGCGACCTGCATGCCGCCGGACTCGGTGACATCGTCTGGTCCGAAATAATCCAGGAAACACCAGGCGCCAATCAGCGACCGGGCACGTTGCGGCAGGGTGCGTTGTACTGACATGGCGCGCGGCCCACCCAGCGGGACTGCTCGAGGTTCAAGGACCTCCACGATGTAATCGGTGCCGTGCTTTTCGGTAAAACCGGGAGCCAGTCCGTTGTGGTTCTCCGGGGAGTTGTAATCGATCAGTGCTGGGTTGGGATCAAGGTTCGTCACGGTTATTCCTCCAGTGCAGGACGTGAGTCGGCGTTGGGGCGGACGGGATGGTGCGACATGATCGAGATGCGGTTGGTCAGGTTCATCGTCATTGCTATCCACTGTACGGCCGCATACTGGGCGTCGTCGAGGGCGTTGGAGGCCAGCAGCTGCGCGGCGATGACACTGTCAATGTCGCGGATCCGGGTGGTGGCTTCAGCCAGCTGTAAGGCGGCGCGCTCCTGGTGGGTGTAGAGGTTCTCGGCCTCCCACCAGGCCGAAAGCGCTCCGAGACGTTGTGCTGATAATCCGGCTTTAACGGCAAGACGGGTGTGCAAGTCTAAACAGAATGCACACCCGTTGAGTTGTGAAACTCGCAGGTTGACGAGCTCGATGAGCTGTTCGGTCAGCCCGGCGGCACGTGCGTCTTCCCCTACCGCTTTGGATAATCGAGTCACGGCCTTCCAGGCGTCCGGATTCGATTTATCGAGATAGAAATGTAGGGGGTCGCGACTTGCCATGCGGAGGGCTCCTTCCAAAAACCTATCCCAAGTCTAGCTTGGTCGGCCTTGAGAAGGCAGCCGTTTATCCGCGGGCTGCGAAGGTGTTAGATGGAGTATTCGGGCGCGGCCCAGACGACGACTTCTGGGTGTTCATAGAACCGGTAGCCTTGGCCACGAACGGTCCGAACGGTGCCCGAGAGGCGGCCGAGCTTGGCGCGCAGGCGCCGAATGTGGACGTCGATGGTGCGCTCGTTGGGCACTTCTTCGGTCTCGTCCCACAGGGTTTCCAGCAGTTCCTCGCGGTTGACGGTGCGTCCGCCGTTTTCCACCAGGTAATTGAGGAGTTCAAATTCTTTATACGTCAGGTTCAATGGTTCGCCGTCCAGTAGTACTTCACGACGTGCCAAATCGATCAAGACGCCCGGCTGGCGGGTCGAGACCGGAGTCGGTGCAGATGCCAGTTCAGGCGAGATGGCCTGTTGGATGGTGGGATCCGCGGTGACCTGGCGGACAACGTCGAGGTCGTCTCCGGACGCGTTGGCTGGCGCCATGGCCACAGCAGCGTAGGAATCGGCACCCGGCACTAACGTTTCCACGTAGTGGCGAAGTTCGTTGGCCAGGCGAGTCAGAGAAGTGCCGGCGGCCAGGGCAGCCTGTTCGTCCATGCCCACGTAGAGCACAAAGCCGCGGGCTTCAGTTTCCATATGGACCGGCTGGGTCACACCGTTATCAATGGGGGTCGGCTGGTCTGAAGGAACAGCTTTGAGCCTCTTCTGATCCGCCTCCCGATACGCTTGCACTCGTTCGGCTCGACGTTGTGCGTTACGAACTGAGATGTGGACGTAACCTTGCTGGGGCGCGCTTGTCATAGAGTTATTCCTTCAACAAACTAAACGGCGGTGACCACCGATGACGCTCGAGCCTAACCTGACTCAAGCCGGTATCTGATATCCCAACATTGGCGCGTAACCATTGCGTAACGCAAACTAGGGACCCACGTTTATCTCACTATGTGGACTTTCAACCCCTATTTGTGATGAAACTCACTCGTAACATTCGAATTCTTGGCTGTAAAGAACTTCATACAGCTGTATAGGGATTAGTCCGCAACCCCGTAGAGGCGGTCCCCCGCATCGCCCAGCCCAGGCACGATGTAGGCGTTGTCATCGAGTCGCTCGTCGATGGCAGCGACATAGAGATTCATATCAATATCGGCCAGATTCTCTTGTAAATACTGGATTCCTTCGGGCGCGGCCAGCAGACAAATCGCAGAGACCTGCCGAGCATTGCGCTCATATAAGAAGCGACATGCTTCGGCCAGCGTCCCGCCGGTAGCCAGCATTGGATCCAATAAGAATACGTGCCGTCCGCTCAAGTCTTTGGGCAGTCGCTCGGCGTAAGTAACAATGTTCAACGTTTCTTCATCCCGGATCATTCCGAGGAACCCGACCTCGGCCGTCGGAGCCATGCGCACCATGCCATCGAGCATGCCCAGCCCGGCGCGCAGAATCGGCACCACTAAGGGCCGGGGATCGGCGATTTCTTTGCCGGTCGTCGTGGTAACCGGGGTTTCGATATCAACGTCGACGACCGCAAGGTCACGGGTGGCCTCGTAAGCCAACAACATGACCAGCTCTTCAGTCACCTGGCGGAAAATCATGGACGGGGTGTGGCGTTTCCGCAGAACAGTTAGCTTGTGGGCGAGGAGCGGATGGTCAACGTGATGAACATGCATGGTGTCAGTTTAGCCTGATCGCCTAGGCTAAACGTGTGCCCAACCAGACTGCTACACCGCTGCCCGATGACGCCCAGCTGGCCTCGTGGATGCAGCATGCGCTCTCAGCTGCCCGCGCCGCGGCCGCAACCGATGACGTGCCCATCGGAGCCGCCCTCTTCACACCCGACGGGCAGCTCGTCGCCACCGGTGTCAACGCGACTCGGCGCTCTCAGGATCCGACCAGACACGCAGAAATGCTCGCGATCGCTTCCGGCGTTGAAGCGTTAACCACATCCACCTGGGAGTTAGCTGATTGCACACTGGTGGTCACCGTAGAGCCGTGCTCGATGTGTGCCGGTGCGATCGTGCTTGCACGTCTTCCGCGCGTGGTCTTCGGTGCCTGGGAACCAAAAACCGGTGCGGCTGGTTCCGTCCTGGACGTCCTGCGCGAACCACGGTTGAACCACCAGGTCGAAGTCATCGGTGGGGTTCTGGAGGATGAATGCAGTCGGCTACTTCAAGCATTCTTCGCGGACAAACGCTGATTTTGAGGTTTCGCCGGTCTATCGGGTATAGTTGAGCGGGTGTAAACACACGGTAGCGTGTCCGAGCGGCCGAAGGTGAAGCACTCGAAATGCTTTGTACGGCAACCCCGTACCGAGGGTTCAAATCCCTCCGCTACCGCCACGTTGGAAACTCCTACTTCGCTGATCGAACCGCGAGGTAGGAGTTTTCTTTTCCCAAGGTCAAGCCGGCACGTCATCAAGGTGCCGAACAGTAGGTTGTGATCGCGACGGTCAATCCCCGATCAGGTTTAGGGGCCTACTGACAGGCACCCCTGACGGCGAGGACGTCCATGCTGCGCGTCTTATGCGCGTTCTAGCTCAGCCACCACTTCGTGTAATTTTGCTGGTCGGCCCCAGGCATCCCAGGAGACGCACACCTGATGTGCTCGGGTCGGGTCTGTAGGTGAGGTTTGGTGAGTGTGCCCGTGAATGAGTGGCTGCCCGTAGTCCCGGAGCCGCCACTGGTTGAACCGTTCTTCGACGGTGTGGTCTCCCTGGTAGGGAAAGTGGGAAAGCAGGATGTCTCGCCGGTTGTGGCGGATCTTGGCAAAGGGTTGTACTGAATCAAACACGTGCAAGTATTTTGGTTGCTCTTTCTGGGCGTTGCGGTGCAGCGGATGGCAAGTGTCGTGGTTGCCTGGCACGAGGTGCATGGCTACCCCAGTCTGCACTTGGACAGAGTGCAGCAATGAAAGCGCGTAATCCCGGTGGGATCCCCGACCCATCACATCGCCCAGGACCCACAGCGTTGACTGTCCCGGCAGTGTCTCGATCAAGGTTTGGACAACCCAGTCATCGTGGTCGTCCACGGTAGTGAATCCGCGATGTTGAGCAACCAGTTCGTGCCCGAGGTGTAGGTCGGCGGTGAAGTAGATTCGACTCATGCTGCACCTCCATCCGAAGCTGAGGAACGGACTGATTTCATGAAATAATCATGCGCATTTTCGTAGACAAACCCTACCCCAAGGCGTAAAATTAGAGCCAGGGAATTAGACACCGGAGGTGAGTAGTTCCCTACCGATAGCTCAAGAGAAATCGTGAGATATTCGGGATAAGGCCAGCGGTCACCGAACGGAAAGTATTTCGTTCACAGGTGACCGCTAGTTTTTTTAATTCCCTCCGGCAACAGAAAAGCCGCGACCATTAGAATCCAAGTTCTGTGATCGCGGCTTTCCCTTGTCAGCGGTTCTTAGAGTTCGCGCTGATCCGGACCGTGGTAGGCGGACAGCGGACGAATCAGCGCGTTGTCAGCACGCTGTTCAATGATGTGAGCTGTCCATCCCGTGATGCGTGAGGCGATGAACAACGGGGTGAACATATCGGTGTCAAAGCCCATCAGGTGATAGGTCGGACCGGCCGGGTAGTCCAAGTTTGGCAGAATGTTCTTGGCTTCTGCCATGGCCTTTTCTAATCCGTCGTAGAGGCCGATGAGTTCGTGACGATCGTAGTAGTCGATCATCTTATCCAATGCGGCCTTCATGGAGGGCACCCGTGAGTCACCGGACTTGTAAACGCGGTGACCAAAGCCCATGACCTTCTTCTTCTCGGCCAGAGCGGCTTCCATCCATGCTTTTGCACGGTCAGCGGCCTGCTGGCGAGATTCGTTCTTGTCGATGCCGATCTCATTGAAGGTGTGCATCACGGCTTCGTTTGCACCGCCGTGCAGTGGGCCCTTCAGCGCACCAATGGCACCGGTGACCGCGGAGTGCAGGTCGGCCTCGGTTGAGGTGATGACCCGGGCGGTAAAGGTCGAGGCGTTGAAGGAGTGCTCCGCGTAGAGCACCATGGACACCCGGAAGGCATCCACGACTTCTGGTGGGTATTCTTCGCCGAAGGTCATCCACAAAAAGTTCTGCGAATAATCCAGGTCATCGCGTGGCTCAACGACATCAAGTCCACGACGACGGCGCTGATCATACGCCACCACGGCCGGGAATGCCGCAAACAGTTCTTTGGCTTTGCGCAGTTCAACCGAGGCATCCGAGTTTTCGGCGTCATCGTGCCGGGCACCAATGACCGATACGGCAGTGCGTGAGACGTCCATCGGGTGGGCGTCTTTGGGCAGCAGGTCAATCGCGGCTTTGACCTCTGGTGCCAGTGCGCGGTTGGCGCGCTCCAGTTTGATGAAGTCATCCAGTTCGGCTTGCGATGGCAGTTCGCCGTTCCACAGCAGCAAAGCAACTTCTTCAAAGGACTTCTGGGAGGCCAGATCTTGTACCGGATAGCCGCGATACAGCAGCGAGTTGGTCTCTGGGTTCACTTTTGAAATGGCGGTGGAGTCAGCGACAACGCCGACTAGGCCTTTTCTAATCTCTTCTGTCATGGTCATGATTCTCCTCGGGTTTAGAGGTTTTCGGCGTTGGCTTGGACATCCACACCGGGCACTTCGAAATTGAAGATTCCGGAGTCGAATGCGTTGTAGTCCTCGTAAGCCACTAGTTCATACAGTCTCGCACGAGTCAGCATCTGATCGACGTAAGCGCTTTGTGTGCCATCGGCGGCGATCGTGTCTAAAACACGTTCTGCCGCACCCATCGCACTGCGCAGCAGCGTGACCGGGTAGATGACCATGGCGACGCCGACGTCTGCCAGTTGTTGGCGGGTGAACAGTTCGGACTTGCCGAACTCGGTCATATTGGCCAACACCGGCACATCGACAGCGTTGGTGATCGTTTCGAATTCGGACAGGTCCTTCATGGCTTCCGGGAAGATCGCATCGGCCCCGGCGTCCACCATGGCTTTGACGCGATCCACGGCGGCGCCCAACCCGTCAATGCCGCGGATATCGGTGCGCGCCATGATCAGAAAGTTCTCATCAATGCGTGCATCGGCTGCCGCGGCGATGCGCTGGGTCATCGTTGCAGTATCAACGACGGTTTTGCCGTCGAGGTGCCCGCAACGTTTGGGTAGGATCTGGTCTTCGATATGCATGCCAGCTAGGCCGGCGTGCTCCAGCTCCTGGATGGTGCGCGCCAGGTTCATGGGTTCGCCAAAACCGGTATCGGCATCCACCAGGGAAGGTAGGTCGGTCATGCGAGCAATCTGGCCGGCACGGTTTGCCACCTCCGGCAGGGTGGTCAGGCCGATGTCTGGCAGTCCCAGATCATTGGCTAAAACCGCCCCCGAGATGTACACACCATCGAAGTTTTTTTCTTCGATGAGGCGTGCCGACAACGGGTTGAAGGCTCCCGGGAACTGACGGGCAGCGCCGGGGGTGAGCATGTCGCGCAGTGCGACACGTTTATCGGCTGGGCTGACTTTGGAATACAACATTAGAAGAGTCCCTTCGGTGCATCAGCTGGGTTAATGAAGCCCGGCTTGGCCAGGACGTTGAGCTGGTCGAGTTCACCAGCCTTGAGTTCGTCCAGTCGTGCAACGGTCTCGAGGAAGCGTGTGATCTCGGCCTCTTCCACGATACCTTCTGCCAGGATGCGGAATTTGTTGATGTACTCGTCGCGGCCGAATGGACGGGCACCCAGTGGGTGTGCGTCGGCCACGGCGATTTCGTCCTTGATGATCGAGCCGTCTTTCATGGTGATTTCCACGGAGCCGCCGAAGGCCTTTTCGTTCAGGTCCAGCGAGTGGTAGCGACGGGTCCATTCAGGATCTTCAACGGTCGAGACTTTGTGCCACAGTTCCACGGTGTCTGGGCGCTGCGCGCGTTCTGGCGCGTAGGAGTCGACGTGGTGCCAGGAACCGTCCTGCAGAGCCACCGCGAAGATGTACATGATCGAGTGGTCCAGGGTCTCACGCGAGGCGGTGGGATCCATCTTCTCAGGGTCGTTGGCCCCGGTACCGATCACATAGTGCGTGTGGTGCGAAGTCTTGATCAGAATCGATTCGACGTTAGCCGGATCCGTTGCTTCTGGGTGTTCCTTATTGAGCTTGCGCGCCAGGTCGATCCAGGCTTGGGCCTGGTACTCGGCGGAGTGTTCCTTGGTGTAGGTGTCCATAATGGCGCGTTTGGCTTCGCCTTCTTCTGGCAACGGCACCGTGTAATTGGCATCCGGACCGTCGAGCAGCCAAGCGATGAAACCGTCTTCGCCTTCATAAATCGGGACCGGTGAGGTCTGGCCGCGCAGGGCGCGGTCGATCGCTTCGACGGCCATCTTGGCGGCAAATGCTGGGGCATGAGCCTTCCAGGTGGAAATTTCGCCTTTACGCGACTGGCGGGTAGCCGTGGTGGTGTGCAGCGCCTGGCCGACCGCCTGGAAGATGGTTTCGACGTCGGCACCCAGCAGTGTGCCCAGACCGGCAGCTGCCGAGGGGCCCAAGTGGGCGACGTGGTCGATCTTGTGTTCGTGCAGGCAGATTGCTTTGACCAGGTTGACCTGGATTTCGTAGCCGGTGGCGATGCCGCGAATCAGGTCGTGACCGGATTTCCCCGCGTGCTCGGCGGCAGCCATGATGGCTGGAATGTTATCGCCGGGGTGCGAGTAGTCAGCGGCCAAAAACGTGTCGTGGTAGTCGAGTTCGCGCACTGCCACACCGTTGGCCCAAGCGGCCCATTCCGGGGAAACCTTTTCTTCGATGCCATACACCGAGGCGCCTGTCCCGTTGGTCGAGGGAGCGTGCGTAGTGGCTTGTGCCCGAGCCGAGATAATCGGTTTGCGGTTCAGGGAAGCAACCGCCACAGAAGCGTTGTCGATGATGCGGTTGATAATCATTTCTTTGACTTCGTCGGTCACTTCGACGTCGTCGGCGGCAACTTTGGCAATTTTGTATGCCAGTTGTTCTTCGCGTGGCAGGTTTGCTGCCGATGGATAGACGCGTACTTCGTGGTTATTCATGAGGTCCCTTCGGAGTTTCGGCGTGGGTCAAAATATGGTCCAGCGATGCTTGCAGGTGCATGATGGTCGCGGCACGAGCCAGCTGCGGGTCTTTTCTTGCGATTGCCTCGGCAATCTTGGAGTGTTCCACCGCTGAGGCCGCCAGACGAGCGGGATCGTCTTTGGCCATGCGGCGAACGCGTGCCAGGTGTACTCGCAAATTTGAAAGCGCTCCGGACAGATAGCTGTTGCCCGCCGCGTCATCGATGAGTTCATCCATGGCGGTGATCAGCTGATAGTACGGTCCGGGGTCCTCTAAAATTTGGGAGTCTTCGGCGTATGCGCGGAACTTCTGAGCCAGTGGCACAAACTCGTCGGTCTGGCCGCTGGCGGCTGCCAATTGTGCTGATTCGGTTTCTAACACCCGACGCAGCACGAACATGTCGGCAAGATCATCCAGGGACACATCCGAGACCACTGTGCCGCGGCCCCGTTGTGCATCCGCTAGACCATCGGCCACCAGCTTTGCCACTGCCTCCCGCACCGGGGTGCGAGAAACACCGAGACGCTCGGAGAGTTCCACCTCAGCGAGCACTGAGCCGGGCGGCAAATCCCAGTTCAGGATGTCCCGGCGCAGTGCTTCATAAGCTCGTTCACTGGCACGCATACCCTCAGTGTATACATTGATTGTGAGTTTTGGCCAACGTGACGGCAAACAATCGGAAAACAGGTCATCGCTGTATACACGTGATGGTAAGTTGTGGTTCGTTTCACGCGCGTGGCACAGCGTCAGCGCCCTTGCGATCCCTCGGGCGACAGTGACAAGATGGCTGCCATGACGGCAACTGATATGACCATGCTGGCCATCCAACAAGAACAATTCGGCGATGTCGACGTGTTACAACCG
>CALBOC010000054.1 GCA_937896705.1 uncultured Micrococcaceae bacterium
TTCACGCCGCCGCCGCCGACACCAACAACTTTGATGACGGCCAGGTAGTTCTGGGGTGAGCTCACTATTTGATCCCTATTCTGCGTTCGTGGTGGGACGAAGTTCCAGCTGCGTCCAAGGTTCCTTCATTAGCACACGATATGCTCACACTTGCGCCTGGGCAATGACCTGGAGCCGTGTGTCGGCACGATCGTGCAAATTTGCGCCGATCTTTACCGTGTGACGGGGAAATCGGGTGCTGATACATCATACTCAGAGATTTCGGCCGCTTGGTCCCCATCGAGCTCAAGTAACGCCGCTAGTACTTGACTTTTTTTCTGTGCTTGTTCATTATTGCCCCACATAACGGTCTTGCCAGAGCTCAGTTCAAGCTCAATCGAATCAATTGATGCCCCCGATGCGGCACGAACTTCGTCGCGAAGTTCATCGGGTAGCGATCCCAATACTTCGGTAATGGTAGCAAAAACCTCTTGATCCACGACATCGGATGCCAAGGCGACCACGGGTAAATCAAACTCTTGGGCGCGTTGGGAGGGAATCTCTGTCAGCTCAATACCGGATTCGGAAAACACCACGTACTGTTTGCCTTTGGGGCTCATGGCCACGGGAGTGTGTTCGTTGACTCTTACCACCAGTCCGTGTGGTAGTTCGGCTCTTACCGTAACATCATCCACGGCAGGATTGTCAGCAAACAGCTCTGTCGCGTTACGATCGTTAACTTGCGGCAGAGGGGTGTCAAGAAGCACCGCGGTGCGTTCTACGGCTTCCGATTCGGCGACCAGATCAAGACCTTCGTGGGAAATCTCTTCGACGGCCAGAATGGGGCTGAAATACAGCAGCGCCCAGCCGCCGGTAACGAGGACCAGCACGATTATTGCAATGATGGTCCACAGCTTACGCCGACGTGCTTTTCGGTGCTCTGGGCTCGGTGGAAGTTCAAGGACCGTGTCATGATCCACCGTGGGTTTCAGATGCTGCGGTCCACTTGTCGGTTTCGTCGCGCTCGACTTGGTCCGCGCTGTGCTGACGGTAGATCCCGCCGGAAGCACTCGGTTACCACCGTTGGAGTCATCAAGGTTGGTTTCGATAACGGTTTTCTTATCCGAATCCAACGGACGTTCAACGGAAATAGATTTGATGGGTTTGTCAGACGAGAGGCCCCGGAACTTTGCGGCATTTGGCTGATCGTCGTCGTGTCGAGGGTGCTTGGCCATAGTATTAGGTGTTGCGGACGGTCAGTTCGGTCAGGATCTCGTCGAGCAGCTGATTGACGTCCCCCGCCCCCAGCGTCAAAATAATATCGCCCGGTGTCGCAGCTTGGACCACGGATTGGACCGCCTGGTCCCGAGTGGCAACCTGGGTCGCGTGCGGATATCGGGCTGTGAGATCCGGTGTTAACTGACTGGTAATTAACTCGGCGGTGACACCGTCGATAGGGGTCTCGCGTGCGCGATAAATATCTAAGACGCGCACGGTTGCTGCTTTCGACAGTGCTTGGGCAAACTCGGAAGCGAAATCGCGCGTGCGGGAGTATAAGTGCGGTTGGAAAATGACATGGACCTTTTTGCCGGCGGCCATGCTGTTGGCCGCAAGAATCGCTGCCTGCACTTCCGTGGGGTGGTGGGCGTAGTCGTCAAAGACACGGATATCATTGATGGTTCCGTGGTGTTCGAATCGTCGGGCCGAACCGGCAAAAGCGGATAAACCTTCAGCTGCCGCATCGGCTGGCACGCCCGCCACGACAGCGGCGAGCAGGACGGCGGCAGCGTTGAGCGCATTATGTGTTCCGGGCGTGGCGAGTTGCACTTCCTGATAGCTACCATCTGCGAACCGGTAGGTGACGTGTTGGCCGGTTTCGGCGTCATCGGGTTGGATATCAATGATGGCCAAATCCAGTTGCCTGGCGTGGGTGTTGAGATTCTGCTGCGGGTTCATACTGGAGACCAGCCCGTAGGTATAGACCTCTGCTCCGGTGGCACCAGCATCACGCTGACGCTGTCCGAGAGCCGCTGCTCCAGCGTCATCGGCACAGAGCACCAGGGCACCATCGGGTCGAATCTGGGCGGCGAAGTCGCTGAAGACTTGGTGGACTGCCGCCTCGGTTCCGTAGTAGTCGAGGTGGTCGGCTTCGATGTTCGTGATGATCGAAATATCCGGGGTGTAGTTCAATAAGGATCCGTCGGACTCATCGGCTTCAGCGATGAACCAGTCACCAGTACCGTGATCGGCATTGGTGCCGAGGTTTGCGATGCCAGCACCCACTGCGAAGGACGGGTCGTAACCGGCATGCTTAAAGGTCACCGCAGCCATCGAGGAAGTCGTGGTCTTACCGTGCGTGCCAGCTACGGTTAGGACTTTCTTCCCATCCATGGCTGCCGCAAGCCCTTGGGAACGGTGATACACGGGTATACCGGCTGCTTCGGCGGCTTGCCGTTCGGGGTTATCCGCTCCGGCGACCGTCGAGGCGATGATGACATCAATGGGTTGTCCGGTGTCTTGCTCGGCGCGAGTAATATTGTCGGCCGAGTACCCGACATAGAGCGTGGCGCCGCGTTCGCGCAAGTCGTCCATGATCGGTAGGTCTTTCGCGTCAGTGCCGGTCACTGTGATGCCGCGTGCGGCCATGATGCGTGCGACCCCGGAGACCCCCACTCCCCCGACACCCAAAAAGTGCGCGTGGGAGATGTCTTGGAGTGCGGGTATCAACTGTTGGGTCATCGGGACACCTTCGTCTCGGTAATGATGGTGGCCATGGTTTCGGCTGCATCGGTAATGCCTAAGTTTTTTGCAGTCTGGCTCATGTATTCCAACCTGGGCGTATCACTGAGCAGATTCGGGAGTCGGGTGGCAACCCACTGCGAGGTGAAATGTTCATCCGGGACAACGACCGCTGCGCCGTGTTCGTGAAGTCCTGCCGCGTTGAGTTCTTGCTCGCCGTTGCCGATAGGTAGGGGCACTAGGACCGAAGGTAAGCCGATGGCGGCGAGTTCGTGGACCGTGCCGGCTCCGGCACGAGCCACAATGAGGTCGGCAGTCTGATAGACCCGGGCCAAGCCGTCGATGTATTCGATTTGGACATAGCCCGGGGCGGTGACCGGCTGACCGTGCGCGTCGGTGACGGTTTTGTCGCGGCCGGTGAGATGCAGAATTTGTGCTCCCGTGGCCAGCAGGTCATCCAGCGCACCGGCGATGGCCGTATTGATGTTGAGCGCACCGGAGGACCCCCCGGTGACGACCAACGTGAGTTTGTCCGGATCCAGCCCGAGCGAAAGCCGGGCTTGAGCTTTCATGGTGGGACCGGTCGGAAGGTCGGTAATTTCCGTGCGCATTGGCATTCCCACATGGATTGCGCCGGGCAAATCCGTGCCTTCGAAGGCACATGCAACCACGGTGGCGAACCGCGCCGCCAGGCGATTCGCCAGCCCGGGACGAACATTGCCTTCGTGGACGATGACCGGTATCTTTTCGGCTCTTGCTGCCAAGTAGACCGGGGTGGCAGCGTATCCCCCGACGCCGACGACCACGTGGGTGTGGTGCTCCCGCAAGAGCTTTCGAGCTTGTTTCACAGCGTTGCGCAATCGCCACGGCACGGACACCAGATCCATCGACAGACTGCGCGGCATGGGCACTTTGGCCACCGTGGCGAACTGGTAGCCTGCATCAGGTATCAGGGTTGCTTCCATACCTTCTGCAGTACCGATCATGAGAATATCCAAGCCGATTTCGGTGTCTTGATAGGTGCGTTGCAGCGCATCGGCCATGGCGAGCATTGGTGAAACATGGCCGGCTGTTCCGCCGCCGCAAAAGACGACGTTCATGGTCGTAGTCAT
>CALBOC010000055.1 GCA_937896705.1 uncultured Micrococcaceae bacterium
GACGCCAGCTTCATCATGCCGATTCAGTAAAGGAATACATGTCACACGACGAAGTACTGACATCCGTTCGGGGCGGTTTGGGCGTTATCACACTAAACCGCCCCCAAGCGGTCAATGCGCTGTCTTACAACATGATCGGGCTGCTGGACGAAGCGCTCACGGCATTCGAAAATAATGAGGCCATCCACGCGGTACTGGTTCAAGGATCCGGCGACCGTGGCTTATGTTCCGGCGGCGATGTTGTCTCGCTGCACGACAGTGCGGTGAAAAACGACCTCGCCGGCATCGTGCCCTTCTTCCGCGATGAATACACGCTAGATCACCGCATCTACGCGTACTCCAAACCCTATATCGCCATCATGAACGGGCTCGTCTTGGGCGGCGGAGTCGGCATTTCAGTATCAGGTTCCCACCGTGTGGTCACCGACTCGACCAGGCTGGGCATGCCCGAAGCGGGGATTGGCTTCAGCCCCGACGTTGGGGGCCCGTATTATCTGGCCAATGCGCCGTGCAACATCGGCAACTATATGGCACTGACAGGAACTCATATCTCCGGTGCCGATGCAATCTACGTCGGCATGGCTGACGTGCTGGTACCTGATGCGCGAATTGACGAGCTCATCGAACGCCTAGAACACGTTCACACGCGCGCCCAAGTCGACGACATCCTGGCCGAATTCAATCAGCCAGCGCCGGCACCGCTGGAAACCGAAGCCCACTGGATTGAAACAGCTTTTGGAAAAGACAGTGTCGAAGACATTATCACCTCGGTCCGAGAGGCAGCCGAGCAGGGCAACGAAATGGCGCATAAAGCGCTGAAAGCGTTGCAGCGAAACTCGCCCACCGGGATGAAAGTCTCGTTAGAAGCAATTCGACGGGCCAAAACACAGACCCTCGCCGAAACTCTGACTCAAGATCTGCGTACCACGATGCACGCTGTGGCAGGTCCCGACCTTGCCGAAGGGATTCGTGCGCAACTCATCGACAAAGACCGAAGCCCTCAGTGGTCCCCGGCCACCTTGGAAGATGTCACCGATGAATCAGTCGAAGCGTTCTTTCGGCCCGTCGATGGCATTGCCGATCTTGTCATCGACTCGTAAGGACGAATTATGAAAATCGCTTTTCTCGGCCTTGGAAACATGGGTTTCCATATGGCCCGAAATCTTGCCGGCGCTGGATACCAAGTGACCGGCTATGACGTGGTCGAATCAGCCACCCAGTCCATTGCCGAGCACAACGTGACACCCGCTGAGACGGCTCGTGCGGCCGTTGAAGGCGCGAACGTGGTCATTACCATGTTCCCGGCCGGTAAACATGTACTGGAGGCATATCAAAACGACCTGTTGGCCGCAGCCCAGCCTGATACGTTGTTCATCGACTCCTCGACCATTGCCGTGGACGATGCACGACGTGCAGCCGAATTGGCGCGCGAAGCAGGCCACCGAGCACTCGATGCCCCCGTATCTGGCGGCACCAAAGGCGCTGACCAAGGCACCTTGACCTTTATGGTCGGAGGCGACCAAGCCGACTTTGAGCAAGCTCAACCTCTCTTCGAAGTCATGGGCCGCAAAATCGTACACACCGGAGAATCCGGAACCGGGCAAGCAGCAAAAATCGTAAACAACATGGCGTTAGCTATTAACACCATCGGGGCAGCTGAAGCATTTAGTCTTGGAGAAAACCTGGGGCTCAGTCATCAGACCCTGTACGATGTAATGTCGACTTCGGCGGCACAATCCTGGGCGGTCACCACGAATTGCCCGGTTCCAGGGCCGGTACCAGAAGCTCCTGCCTCAAACGATTACCGCCCTGGATTTGCGACCGCGTTGATGGCAAAAGATCTCAATTTAGCAAAATCGGCTATCGAATCGACCGGCACGCCCGCAGACTTCGGCCTAGCCGCATTTCAGGCATACACTGAGTTCAACACCGAAGACAATGCAGGGAAAGACTTTTCCGCCATCATCGCGACCAAGAAGAAAGGCTAACGTTGTCAGAACAAATCATTTTGACCGAAACCGTTGACCGTGTCGGCATTATCCGTCTCAATCGTCCTAAAGCCCTCAACGCTCTCAATGTTGAAGTGATCACCGCCATCGTCGAGGCCGCAGAGGCCTTCCAAGATGATCCGAACATCATGGCGATTGTCATCACGGGCAACGAGAAGGCGTTTGCTGCGGGTGCTGACATCAAAGAAATGGCCGATAAGTCCTTCGTTGAGATGCATACCGCCGACTGGTCGGCTCGCTGGGACCGCTTCACGGCCATCCGGCTACCCATCATTGCTGCCGTGAATGGCTATGCACTGGGTGGTGGCTGCGAATTAGCGATGATGGCAGACATCATGGTCGCTGGGCCCAAGACGCAGTTTGGTCAGCCCGAAATCAATCTGGGTGTCATACCAGGTTGGGGCGGCTCCCAGCGCCTGACCCGGGCCGTTGGGAAAGCCAAAGCCATGGATATGGTGCTCACCGGTCGTATGATGGACGGCGAAGAAGCCGAACGCGCCGGCCTGGTCGCTCGCCTGGTGGAAGACAACAAAGTCTTCGATACCGCCATGGAAATAGCACAGACGATCGCGGAGAAGTCTCGCCCGGTCGTGATGGTTGCAAAAGAGACCGTCGATGCAGCATTCGAAACAACGTTGTCCCAAGGTCTGCTCTTTGAGCGCAGGAACTTCCACCCGCTCTTTGCCCTTGAGGATCAAAAAGAAGGCATGGATGCCTTCGCGAATAAACGCACAGCACAGTTCAGGGACTGCTAAACACAGCTTTGAACGAACACGCCGGAGTGCGCCAATCTGACTGGCACACTCCGGCGTGTGTTTTAAATGAACAGCAACCCGGAGTCACGGGATGAGAGTTCATCCGGTGACTTCGGGTTCTGCATTCGCTTAGCGAAGGTCGGTGGCGGAGTATTCGTGGTTATAGCCGTCGGTAGAGCTTCGGTTGGCTAGGGTTTGAGCCGTACGCTCTCCGTCGGCGCCATGGAACTCGACCTCCTGCTTGCGCAGTTCTACACGACGGATCTTGCCTGAAATGGTCTTGGGTAGTTCGGCAAATTCCAGCCGCCGAATCTTGGCGTAGGGCGGGAGCTTACGGTCGGTGAAAGCAAAGATGTCTCTCGCGGTGGCAGCGTCTGGAGCATAGCCATCGGCTAGCACCACGTACGCTTTCGGCACCGATAACCGGATGGGGTCCGGAGACGGGACCACCGCGGCCTCGGACACTGCGGGGTGCTCGATGACGACCGATTCCAACTCAAATGGCGACAGCTTATAGTCAGATGCTTTGAACACGTCGTCGGCACGGCCGACATATGTGTAAACACCCTCGGCGTCTCGTTCCATGATGTCGCCGGTCCGATAGTAGCCACCGGAAAATGCTGCCTCGTCCTTCTCAGGATCTTTATGGTATCCGGCCATCAATCCGACCGGCCTGGGGTCGGTGACCAAGCAGACTTCGCCTTCGCCCGGACCTTCGATTACTTGATCCGTTGCGGGATCAATCAACACCACCTCATAGCCAGGCAACACCCGGCCCACCGACCCGGGTTTGACGTGCTGTCCGGGAGTGTTCGCGATCTGCAGGGTCGTCTCGGTCTGACCGAAGCCGTCTCGGATATCCACGTTCCAAGCAGTTTTCACCGCCTCGATCACCACGGGATTCAGCGGTTCACCGGCTGCTAGCACCTTTGTGGGAGGAGCTGACATCTTGGTGAGGTCAGCCTGGATCATCATCCGCCACACGGTGGGTGGAGCACAGATCGAGGTAACCCCTTCGGCGTCCATGACCCGCATGAGCTGTTCGGCGTCGAAGCGCGCGTAGTTGAAAATAAAAATGGTGGCTTCGGCAATTAACGGCGCAAAGAAGTTTGACCAAGCGTGTTTGGCCCAGCCCGGCGACGCCACATTGAGATGCTTATCCCCGGGTTCCAACCCAATCCAATACACCGTTGACAAGTGACCCACCGGATACGACGCGTGGGTATGGGCGACCATTTTTGACCGCGAGGTGGTCCCCGAGGTGAAGTAAATCAGCGCGGTGTCATCCGCCGGGGTGGGTTCAGTTGGGGTAAAATCCTTTGCGGCGTGATATGAATCCCCGTAGCGAAACTGCGGATGCACAGCGTCATCTGGCAGCTGGTCGGTTGAGGTGGTAATGACACTAAAGTTGCCGGCGACCGCATCAAACTTTTGGGTATTGGCCGGGTTGGTGACGACCCACGCTGCTTCGGATCGCTCAAGACGCTCTTGGAGTTGTTCAGGGGCCAACATCACCGTGGTTGGTAGCAAAACAGCACCCAGTTTGAGTCCTGCCAGCATGGTCTCCCACAGTTCATACTGGTTATCCAACATCACGATCACGCCATCGCCGCGCTGCACGCCTAAGCTGCGCAACCAGTTTGCTACCTGAGCGGAACGGACCGACAGTTCCGCATAGGTGGCACTATACCGAGAGCCGTCTTCTTCTAAAATGACCAGGGCGTCCTGCTCAGCGCGTTCTGCAGTGGCTGCCACCTGATCAAACCAATCCAGCGCGAAGTTAAACTGTTCGAATCGCGGCCACGAAAACGTCTGGTGTGCGCGTTGCAGATCAGTCCGGTGTGTCAATAGAAGATCACGGGCCTGCCGGTAGTTATCTGTCACTGACATGGGTCTCCTTTGAACCATATGAATATCCTTGAATGTGGTCCAGCGTACATCGACCCGCTGTGGCCCAGGTCATTTTTCGTTTCACTCACCTGAAGATTACTCGCGTGAACAGGCAGTCCTGCCCGATGGTTGAGGGCCAGGAGACGCGCGCTCGCAGCAGAGCATTCATTGCCGCACAAGCACTGTGCAGTGATTGCTGAGGCATGCACCGGCAGTTTCGATGTGGGGTGCTTCACTGTACACTTGTGCAATGACTAGGATGTGACGAGGAGCTCATGGTAGCTCTGCCGTCGCCGAGCACAACTGAAATAGCAGAGATTCTCAATGCTGCTCAAGTTAGACATACTAAATACAGAACTCACTCACCACCATCGTCGTGGTCACGGGCATGTTAGCCAACATAGAGAGGAACGTCATGGATATTCAGGGTCAGTCGGCAATCGTCACCGGAGGAGCCTCAGGATTAGGCGCAGCCACCGCGAGGGCACTCGCTGCCAACGGCGCGAAGGTCTATGCCTTCGATCTCGCCGCTGGGATTGAAAAAGCCGATCGCATTGACAATGTCGAGTATCTCGAAGTCAATGTAACCGACCACGGATCCATCCGAAACGCCATCTCGATCGTGGAAAACGGGGAGGCGCCGCTGCGTGCGGTTATTAATTGCGCCGGTATCGGCACCCCGGGGCGTATCCTGTCTCGCAACGGCCCGCACGACCTGGACCAGTTTGCCAATGTCATCAACGTGAACCTCTTAGGCACGTTCAATGTGATGACCCTCGGCGCGGAACTCATGGCCAAACAAGAACCTATTGATGATGATGGACAGCGCGGTGTTGTGATTAATACGGCCTCCGTGGCAGCATTTGAAGGACAAATAGGGCAAGCGGCCTATGCAGCTTCCAAAGGTGGGGTGCACTCATTGACGATCTCTGCAGCACGCGACCTGGCCTCGCACGGGATTCGGGTCAATACGATCGCGCCCGGGATCGTTGAAACACCCATGATGGCCGGCATTACACCCGAATTCCGCCAGGGTCTGGAAGCCTCAGTGCCATTTCCGGCACGACTGGCGCGCCCGGATGAATATGCCGAAATCGTCTTGGACCTCATCCGCCATGACTACCTCAACGGTCATACCCTCCGAATGGATGGGGCGCTGCGCATGGGCCCCCGTTAGACACAAATCACCGCACCACTACAGGGCTAGTCCCTTGAGGAGGAAACCGATGTCGGAAGCTTATATTGTCGACGCGCTTCGCACACCTGTCGGACGCCGCAATGGCGCATTGGCAGATATTCATTCTGCAGATCTCGCCGCCGTCCCACTGTCGGCCATGCTTGACCGCGTCGGGGTGGACACCGCTGAATACGATGAGATCATCCTGGGCTGTATAGACCAGATTGGTCCGCAATCCTTTGACATTGCCCGGACCGCGTGGCTGGCCGCCGGAGGGTCCGAAGCCGTCCCAGGCACCACGATTGATCGGCAATGTGGTTCTGGACAGCAAGCAATTCACTATGCAACGCAGGCAGTCTTGTCTGGGACAGCAGATCTGATCGTGGCCGGCGGTGTACAAAACATGTCCACCATCCCGCTGGGCACCGCCAATTCCATTATGAAAGACCAGGGGTACCCCAACCCCTTTGCGGGTTCAAAAGCCTGGGCCGATCGATACGGCGATCAAACCATCTCCCAATTCCACGGGGCCGAAATGATGGCCAACCGGTGGGGGATTACCCGGGAACAGGCCGAAGCGTTTGCTGCCGAGTCTCACCGTCGAGCAATCGCAGCTCAAGAGGCCGGTTTCTTTGCAGAAGAAATTATGCCGCTGGGCGGCTTACGCGATGACGAAGGACCGCGCACGCCGAACCGGGCGAAGATGCGTGAGCTGCGAACATTACGCCCGAACGGCATCCACACTGCTGCCACCGCCTCACAGATCAGTGATGCCGCCGCAATGCTCACGATAGCCTCGGAACGAGCGGTCAAAGAATACGGGCTCGTCCCGCGAGCGCGAATCCACCACATCTCCGCCCGGGCTGATGACCCGGTCATGATGTTGTCGGCCCCGATTCGAGCGACACGTCATGCTTTAGAACGTACCGGCATGGATATCGAAGACTTCGATGCCATTGAAATCAACGAAGCCTTCGCCTCCGTAGTCCTGGCGTGGGAAAAAGAGCTCCGCCCGGATATGGCCAAGGTGAACACCCACGGCGGAGCGATCGCACTGGGTCACCCCATTGGGGCAACCGGGGCGCGCCTGATGACCACCCTGCTGCACACTCTGGAAAATAGTGGCGGGCGCTACGGGCTGCAAACCATGTGTGAAGGTGGCGGCCAAGCTAACGTCACCATCATCGAACGTCTCGATTCCTAACTGCCAGGACTGGTCAAAAATCCCGCGCTAGCACCAGTAGCCGCCACCGATAGTCTTCAGGAGCCCCGCATATGACCCAGCCACCCACTATTGAGGAGCAGATCCGTGTCAGCCAACGAAGCTCGGTCTCACTACACTTTGCTCGTGTCGCTGCCACACAGCGCGATACCGTTGCCTTAAAGTACCAAGATAGAACCTGGACGTATCGGCAACTCGACCAGGCCGTCACGGTGGCCGCAGCCCGACTCCGGGCACTTCAGATCCAACCGGGTGACCGGGTGGCGGTCATGGGCAAAAACTCGGACACCTTCTTGATCTTATTCCTTGCCGCATCGCGGGCAGGGTTGGTACATGTCCCCATCAACTTCGCCCTGACCGGCCCAGAACTTGAATACCTGGTCACGGATAGTACGGCAACGGTGCTGATCGTGGATGATGAATACGCCGAGACGGTCGACGGTATCGCCCAGACCGCCCAATTGCAGCACGTGGTCAGGATGTCGGGGATGTTGGATCACATCCAGACCGAGCTGGAAGCAGGAGCATCTGTCGCCGAGCTGGTGTCACGCTATGACCTCGATGCGGCTGAGGAATCGGATCTTGCCCAGCTGCTATACACCTCTGGCACCACATCGGCTCCGAAAGGTGCGATGCTGACGCATCGTGCACTGCTAGCACACTATAACGGTACGATCTCCGCGTTGGATTTCACGCGCGCGGACAACCCGCTGGTTGCCATGCCGCTGTACCACTCGGCAGCAATGCACGTCTTTGCTATGCCATATTTGTTTCTCGGGGCGACCATCCGGTTGACTCGGGTGCCCGATATCGCTGAGATTCTGGAGCGGGTTGAAGTTGAGCAGATTGGCTCCCTCTTTTTGGCGCCCACCGTCTGGGTCCCGTTATCGCAACACCCGGACCTGGCCACCCGAGATCTCTCAACCCTCACCAAAGCCCAGTATGGCGCATCGATCATGCCCGTGACGGTGTTGCAGCGGCTTCGGGAACAGTACCCGGAGATCGGGTTCTATAACTGCTTTGGTCAAAGTGAGATGGCGCCGCTGTGTACAGTCCTACGGCCCGAAGAACACGAGGCGCGGCCAGCATCTGCCGGTCGGCCAATCCCTACGGTGCAAATGCGTGTCGTGGATCCTGAAACCGGTCAAGAAGTGGAGACGGGAGTGCCGGGTGAAGTGCAATACCGGTCTCCGCAGCTGTTTTCGGGGTATTGGAATAAGTCCGATCAAACGCACGAAGCTTTTATGGACGGATGGTTCCGATCCGGTGACCTGGTGGTGATTGATAACGAGGGCTATATCGAAGTTGTTGATCGGATCAAAGATGTGATTAACACCGGCGGCGTGCTGGTGGCATCCCGCGAAGTTGAGGACGCCATTTATCGTCATGAAGCGGTCGCAGAGGTCGCCGTGGTTGGGCGGCCTCACGACAAATGGATCGAGCAGGTCACGGCCGTGGTGGTGCTCAAAGACGGGTATGAAGATGTCAGCGATGAAGACATTCGAGATCTGACCCGAAAATACTTGGCACGCCATAAAGTTCCCGGCCACATCGAGTTCGTCACGGAACTGCCGCGGAACCAGTCCGGCAAACTCCTCAAACGTGAACTGAAGTAGTTCCAGCGCGAGACCGGCGTTGCACCAGGCGTCGGCGTTGCGAGGCGACCGAACGATTTGGCGTCAGAATGCTGAGCACGCGCGCAAACGTCGTCATCCACAACAGCGCCAGTCCCACCACGACACTTTCCAGTGCGGTGACCGATAACATCGGAATGAAAAAGGTGACCACCAGCGCGGCGGTTACTAACCCCAGCAGTAGTGCCGTCACCGCCTTGAGAACGAATGGTCGGGTCGGGAGAACAGATTGGGTAAACCCGGCTGCGCCCACCAGCAGCACCAGTGCGGCAAAGGCGGCGATGGTGTGCGGGACGGGACGGGTATCCAGCGGGAACCAGCCTACGGCCGCCAGAGCCACTCCTGTCAGTAGCCATAGGGTGACCACGACGGCGATTTTGGGGATGGCAGTGTCGTCAAGTAAACGATGCAGATCCCGTCCGATATACGATCCGATAGTTGCTACTAACAATCCCGCCATGATCAGGGTTCCGTTGAAAGCCCATGCGCCCGCGCCAATACCTAGCTGCGAATAGTTACGCTCCCACCAGGTGGCGTCGGCTTCGGTGAGCATCGCAAAAACTGTCCCGACGAGTAGAAACGTGAACAGTATCGCAGCGAGGTCGCGCGTGCTGAGCTCTATGCCGGCCTGGAATGACAACCGGCCACCCAAGGCAGCCGCCACGCCGGTGAGCGCCCCGGCACCGATTGCCCCCAGCTCCAAGCCGGGTAATCCTGGCTCCAACAGCAGTCCAGCCAGCAAGACACTTAGTCCCGTGACGCCACCAAAAGCGAGGGTCAAGGCAATGAATGACAGGTTGGAGACCCATAATTGCCACGCGGGCATGAACTGTGTTTCGCCGCGCCGGTGCAGAAATGAGCTCACCACAAATGCCAGCACCGCGATGACGGCCGAAATCAACGCCATTGGAGCGATGACGGAGCCGTCACCTCCAAAAGGCCGAACTTCATCCCAAAAGACGATGGTCGCGGTACCCGCACCGAGGATAAAAGAGCCTACGGTGGCCCAGAATGCCAGAGTTTGTTCGTGGAGTGCCCGTTCGATGTCGTTCATAGCTTCATCAAACCATAGAGACTACACCGGTGCCTTACTGGGCTTTACGAAACTGGGCGTCGGAGTATTCGTGACCAAAACCGTCAGTTGAGGTGCGAGCCGCCAGCGTGGCTGCCGTGTGCTGTCCATACTCACCGTGCGCTTCGATCTCTTCTTGACGAAGCACGACGCGACGCGTTTTGCCCGAGACGGTTTTTGGCAGTGCAGTGACAAACTCCAGGCGCCGCAGTCGTGCATAGGGCGGCAGCGCGGTTCGGGCATGTGCAAAAATCTCCCGGGCAGTGTCGGCGGTGGGGGAGTAGCCAGGCGAGAGGACCACGTATGCTTTCGGGACAGCGGTTCGGATCGGATCTGGACTGGGAACCACAGCGACTTCTGAAATGGACGGATATCCCATGAGCCCGTTTTCTAACTCAAATGGGGACAGCTTATAGTCTGCGGCTTTGAATAGATCATCAGCGCGCCCGATATATGAATACACCCCCTGGGCGTCGCGAGCCATGAGGTCACCGGTCAGATAGAGGCCTTGACCAAATGCCTGCAGGTTTCGTTCCTCATCCAGGTAATAGCCTGGGGTCAGACCAACGGGTTTGGGCTCGAGCCGTATTGCCACTTGGCCAGACCCGGGGCCGGTAATGACCTGCTCGGTTTGTTCGTCGACGAGTTCAAGGTGGAATCCTGGTAAGGGGATACCGAGCGCCCCCGCGGGCACTTCAAGGCCCGGGGTCGTCGCAATTTGTAATGTCGTTTCTGTTTGTCCGTAGCCATCCCGAATCGTGACACCCCAAGCATCACGCACCTGTTGCAAGGTCGACAGATTCAGTGGCTCACCAGCGGACACCGCATTGGTTGGTGGGTGGGCCAGTTGAGTCATATCGGCATGGATCAGCATGCGCCACACGGTCGGGGGTGCACACAAGCTCGTCACCGCAAACTCTTCCATGACCTCCAGCATTTTTTCGGCATCAAACCGGGCATAGTTAACGGCCAGGATGGTCGACTCGGCAATCCAGGGTGCAAAGAATGACGACCAGGCGTGTTTGCCCCAGCCGGGGGAAGAAATATTGAGATGCACATCGTTGGCGGTTACCCCCAACCAGTACAGCGTTGAGAAATGACCGACCGAATACGACTCTTGGGTGTGTAATACCATCTTGGGTTCACTGGTGGTACCGGAGGTGAAATAAACCAGCATCTCGGCATCGGCCGGGGTAGGTCCATCGACCGTGAACTCCGACGTCGACACGTACGCGTCTGCATAATGGTACGTGGCCTCGACCCGCGTCTGACCGGTGACGAAAAGACCCAGCCGCTCGGTATCTATGCCGTGTGCTGCCAGCTGGTCAAATTTGACAATGTTGTCCTGGTTGGTCAAGACCCAGTCGACGCCGGCGCGCTGGATCCGGGATGCGAGCGCCGGGGCATCAAGCATGACGGTCGTGGGGAGGATCACCGCGCCAATTTTAATGGCCGCAAGCATCGCTTCCCATAATTCGACTTCGTTGTCGAGCATCATCATGAACTTATCGCCCCGGGTGACTCCCTGGGATTGAAACCACCCGGCGACTCGGGTGGAGCGGGCCGAAAGTTCGGCAAAGGTCAGTCGCTGGGTGCCATGATCGCCGGTGACGATCAGCGCGGGCTGATCAGCTCGGACCGGATCGCGACCCAGTGCATCGAACCAGTCCAATCCAAAGTTAAAGTGCGTGAACTCTGGCCAGACGAATTTTTCAGCGACCTCAGTGGGGCTCAGCGCCATCAGGCGGTCGCGAGCGGCACGATATTGTTCAGTCACAGTCAATGGAGATCCTAACGCCGAGCATGTTC
>CALBOC010000056.1 GCA_937896705.1 uncultured Micrococcaceae bacterium
CGTCCAAAATCAGACCTGTCTCGGGCTTGGGAATCAGGTGAATCATCGCGCCCACACTGATCCCAGCGTTCATGGATAAGGAACACCCGAAGACGTGAAAGAGCGGCAAGCATGCCATGAAGACTTCTTCGCCAGGAACGATCGTCGTGACCCATTCTTTGGCCTGGGTGGTGGTGGCAATCAAGTTGGCGTGGGTCAGGGGCACACCTTTGGGTGTGCCGGTGGTGCCCGAGGTGTACAGCAACAGCGCCACGTCTTCAGCGTTGGGGCGCGATGCTTCCGGTGCCCGACCTTTGCTGCGCAACAGTTGTGAGTACGGCACAGCTTCGGATGGCGCTGGTTGGCTCAGCTGCTCTCGCGATGCCCGCGCCTTGGCCAATGGCAGGCGCAAGAGTGCCCGTTTGAAGCGAGGCATCTCTTCGATCAAGTTGATCGACACCACCACACGAGGCCGAACGCGCGCCGGGAGCTGCAGCAGCTTTTCTGCGGCCGCATCCCACACGATCGCAACCTCAGCGCCGTGATCTGCGAAGAGCTGCTCAAGTTCATCGGGCGAGCTCAACGGGTTGTGTTCCACCACGGTGGCACCGACACGCAGGACCGCGTAAAACGCCACGACATGTTGTGGACAGGTTGGCATGAGCAGTGCCACGCGAGAGCCCTTTGCGATACCCATCGTGTGGAGGGCAAACGCTAGGCGTTCGACCTGTTCGGAAAGCTCGGCATACCGTGTTCTGGCGCCAAAGAAATCCAGAGCCGGTTTGTCCGCGTAGGTCCGACACGCATGGTGAAATTCGTCGACGAGTGAGCCGGTTGGGTAGTCCAGGTGCCGACGCACCCGGGGATCATAGGAAGCTTCCCAGCGGTCCTCCAGTGTCTGCATATGCCCTTGCCACCTCTCACATCGTAGATCATTGTTGGTCCCAGACTAGAGGGTAATGGGCGGATCTTGTCATCGGTTCACTCTGTGCCTGAAATATTTGCCCCTTGACGTGGCCAAGCGGCCGCCAATCAGCCGCTCCCCTACTCCGTGTTAGCCATAAGCGGCGTAGACTCACTATTGGAGCCAACCTCGGCTCCATAACAAGGAGACCGCATGCCCGGCACCACTGAACACTTATCGCCGTTGTCAGAACCGGATTCAAGCTCTCCTCAGAGCAACAACAGTTTGCTTCGGCTCGGACTTTTAGGCCGCTCGTCAATGGAGAATGAAAAACGCCTTCCGATTCATCCGCATCATCTAGATCGCATCGATGCAGACGTGCGCGCTCGGATGATCGTCGAGCGTGGCTACGGGGATGACTTTCAACTCGAACCCGGTTACATTGAGTCGCGCGTAGGGCAGGTAACGGAACGCTCCGAAGTGCTCGAGGCTGCTGATGTGTTGCTCCTGCCCAAACCGCAGGCAGCTGATATGAGCGCCATACCGGGTGGTCGTATTCTATGGGGTTGGCCGCACTGTGTGCAGGATACACAGCTGACACAAACAGCCATCGACAACCGGCTCACACTGATCGCTTTTGAGGCGATGAATCACTGGACCAGTCGGGGTGATTTCAATCTGCATGTTTTCCATAAAAACAATGAGCTTGCGGGTTACGCCTCCGTGCTGCATGCACTGAGTCTGGTCGGATACACCGGCGATTACGGGCCACGACGCAGCGCGGTTGTCATTGGGTTCGGGGCTACAGCACGAGGAGCTGTCACCGCGCTCAGCGCACACGGGATTCATGACGTGCAGGTGCTAACCCAGCGTGATGCCGCCGCCGTCGGGTCACCGATCCACGCAGCACATATCACCCAGCTCAACACCGACGACGGCGCGGCCTATCTCAGCACGGTGCCAACAGAAGACGGTGAAATGGCGCTACCCGAGTTCTTGGCGGGCCACGACATTGTCGTCAACTGCACGCTCCAAAACGTTGCTACACCGATGACCTATCTGCGCACGGCAGATCTCAAACATTTCGAAGCTGGCAGCCTGATCATCGACGTGTCATGTGATGAAGGCATGGGCTTCGAATGGGCCAAACCCACCGAATTCGAAAACCCGATGTTCACCGTGGGTCATGAAATCAACTACTACGCCGTGGATCACAGCCCGTCCTACCTGTGGAACTCGGCCACCTGGG
>CALBOC010000057.1 GCA_937896705.1 uncultured Micrococcaceae bacterium
CTGACCAACAGCTCCAAGATCCCATACGATGACTACCTCGACGGTGAGACCCCAGACTTCCTGTGGCTCAAGCGCGTCCTGGAAGATTCCGGTTCCGGTGTTGATAAACCAGCCGCGATCATCGTTGAAACCGTCCAGGGCGAAGGTGGCCTCAACGCCGCACGCCACGAATGGTTGCGCGGTCTGCGTGAGCTGACCAAAGAACACGACATCCTGTTGATTGTCGATGACGTCCAGGCCGGTTGCGGTCGGACCGGCTCGTTCTTCAGCTTCGAAGAAGCCGGCATCACCCCGGATATCGTCTGCCTGTCCAAATCGATCTCCGGCTACGGCCTGCCAATGGCGCTGACCCTGTTCAGCCCAGAACTCGATGTGTGGTCACCGGGCGAGCACAACGGTACCTTCCGCGGCCACAACCCAGCCTTTGTCACCGCAACCGCTGCCCTGCGCCGCTACTGGGCCGATGACTCCTTCCAGAACGGTCACCTGGTCAAAGTCATTGAAATGGTCCAGGATGCACTGACCAAGATCGCCATCGAAGTTGAAGGCACCTCCGTCAAAGGCCGTGGCCTGCTGACCGGACTGCGCTTCAACGACACCGAAGTTGCCGGCAAGATCTCAGCCAAAGCCTTCGAAAAGGGCCTATTGATGGAAACCTCCGGTCCAGAAGATGAAGTCATCAAGCTGATGCCAGCACTGAACATCGACCTGGTGGTCCTGGAACGCGGCCTGAACATTCTGGCCGACTGCGTCAGCGAAGTCACCGGACAAGAGATCACCCTGGTCCTGGGCGACTCCGCCAAGGCCAAGGCCTAAGAGAGGAAGAGTTTTTTATGATCGTAACTCAGCTAGAAGACCTCAACGGCACCGAACGTGACGTCACGGCCGAAACCTGGCGCTCCCGCCGCATCGTCCTGGCCCGCGAAGGCGTTGGCTTTTCGATGCACGACACCGTGATCTATGCGGGCACCACCTCGACGTTCCACTACGAGAACCACATCGAGGCCGTGTACTGTGTCCAGGGCGAAGGCACCCTGACCAACGAAGAAACCGGGGAAGTCCACCCGTTGCGGGACGGGACCCTGTATCTGTTGGATGGCCACGAAAAACACACCGTGCGCGCCGAAACCGAACTGCGCATGGCCTGTGTCTTCAACCCACCGGTCACCGGTCGTGAAACCCACGACGAGTCGGGTGTCTACCCACTGGTGACCGAAGAGGCCGCAGACCGCAAGGTTCCAACCGGCGCTCGGGTGGGCGAGGAGTCCAAGATCGCCAGCCAGGCTACGGAACCAGCAACGACTGCTTAAGGTTCACTAGACCACACCTTGAATAGCGGGTGCCGCACTGGGAGACAGTGCGGCACCCGCTGTCATGTATAACCATTCAGCCGCCGCAACGGTCTAAGGTTGAAAGTTGCTGTATGAAGTAGTGGGGTCGCGGTCGCGCTGTCGAGGCAAGGGCCAACGATTCCCGCAATTGCTTTTCTGATCACCACACCACCGAAGAAAGAGCAGATCGACTATGTCACGATCCATTAAAGCTGGAATCGCCGCGGCTGCGATTGCCGGGTTGGTCCTTACCGGCTGTGCCCGAGATTCCGATGTCCCAGCGTTTGACGACGTTGAGCCAGACATGTGGGAATCCATGACCAATGCGGACGCCATGGCTATGACCGCTGTGCTGCCCGAAGCTATGGCCAGCGATGCCGCGATCATTGAAGACATGCTCGGTGGCAACATCTCGGATCTGGAGATCTATGGATCGCTGAACGAATCTGCCACCGCCATCCGACTGGGCGATGATGACCCGATCATGTCGTTCTTTGGTGACGAAGTCTATGTCTCCATGGATATGGTCTGGGAGACCATGGGCGAATTCATGATGGCAGAAGCTCCCGCAGAACAGCGCGAAATGTTCGAACGACTGGCAACAGAGTTTGAGGGCAAATACCTCGACGTCAGTGACGACTACAACGCCACCACTGATAGCGTCGATGTCTCCGACCTACTCGATGAGATGCGTTCGGCAGCTGAAGAAGGCCGTGCGGACGAAGTCACAGGGTTCAATTTTGATGAACTGCATCCCGAGGGTGAATACGCGCAGCTCGATAACGAAACCGACGATACCGGCTGGTACTACGCGACGCAGGAAATGTCTGAGGGCGACATTATGAATGGTGTGGTCGATGAATTTATTGTTGTTCCAACGGACCGTGAGAACCCTCGATTGGACCGGATTCGTGACGGCGATACACAGATGAAGTTTTTCTGGGATGAAGAAGTCGAGATCCCAGAGAA
>CALBOC010000058.1 GCA_937896705.1 uncultured Micrococcaceae bacterium
GTGAACATACGCATTCTACCGACGATGTCCGCGAAGTTGACACTGGGTCTTTCACCATCAGCTACCGAACGCGCGTTGGAGCGGAGCCCTTCCAACTGTGGGAGCTAGCGGCCAACCCGCACCGGCATCACGAACTTGATGGAGGCGGGACCCTTTCGGCCAAGGTTTCGGGCCCGGAATATCTGACCGAGGGTGACACGTTTAACATCTGGATGCGCCGTCTCGGGTTGCCCTATACCTTGACGATGCGCGTGGTTACGGCTGACCCGGAGCGCGAGATCGCCTGGCAGCATCCCGCCGGGCACATCTGGCGGTGGGCTTTTCAGCCGGCCGATGGGCACGGCACCTGGGTCACCGAAACCTTCGACTACACCCAGGTCAAGCCCATTGTCATCAGAGGCTTCAACTTCGCAGGCGTGTTTAACGCCAACGCACGCCAGATGCGCAACAGTCTGCTGCAGCTCCAAGAGCGCTTCCCGGTGAGCCATGACTGAGCCCCGACCAGATGGTATCCGGCGGGTGACCGTCTTTACCGGATCCAAACACGGCAACGCTGATGCCTATGTTGAGGCCGTAGAGGCCTTCGCCCAAGCTGTGGCCGACCGCGGCATTGATGTGGCGTTTGGTGGCGGCGACGTCGGCCTGATGGGGGTGCTCGCTGACACGGCTCTGGCTGCCGGGGCCGAGGTTTATGGTGTGACGCCCGAGTGGTTATTGGCCTCCGAAACCCCACATCAGCGGTTGACGCAGCTTGAGGTTGTAGCCGATATGCACGCTCGTAAGTATCGGATGGCCGAACTCGGGGATGCATTCGTGGCCCTGCCGGGTGGGATCGGTACGCTCGAGGAATTCTTTGAGATCTGGACCTGGCAGCAACTGGGCATCCACACCAAACCGGTCGCGTTGTTGAATACGGCAGGTTTCTGGGATCCGCTGCTGGCCATGATCGATCACATGGCCGCCCAGGGGTTTGTGCGGCGGTCGTTTACCGAAGCGCTCATCGTGGAAAGCACGCCCGAGGCGCTGCTGGATGCCCTGGCCTCCTGGCAACCCTCAACGCAGCGCACCGCTGCACCACGCGAGTAAGCCGCACCGCGTTTTCCACAGCCACACCGGCCTAGGCTGAGTTGTCCACGTTCGCGCACTTTCAGCGTCCCATCGAGGCGGAGTACTGCTGAAGTGACGATATGACACAACACATCGAAACCGAGGCCCATCCCGCATCGCTGGTAAGCCAGGCTGATCGGCTCGTGTCGGATGCGTTGCGAACCTACCGGCAACCCGATGCGTATACTCGGCTCGCCCGGTTCCATAGCGACCAGGCTGCTATCGACTGGGGCACCGTGTGGGGCACCCACGAGCCACCTGATGCGCCCAGGCTGCGCGCACCGGGAATGCCGTTTCCCGTGCTGCTACGCAGGATCGAACAGCTGGCGCGGAAGGTCGAGGCGCTGCAAATCGTCACAGCGGGCTTTGCAGCAACCGCCTACGCATCAGAAACTGAACGGGCCGAAATCTTTGGCATGCCCACGGGCAAAGCTGCCTTCCGCAATATCGCCGAATACCTGCGTGATGCCCTGAGCATCTCACTGCGGGCCGCTAAAACTCGGGTGAAGCTCGCCCAGGAGCTCGTCCCGGCTCCTAGTCTGGATGGCGGACATGTGCCCGATTCGCGCTATCACGACGTGGCGGAACGTTTCTTTGCGGCAGATATCGATGTGACGGCCGCCGATATTGTGGTGGAGACCGTCAATCAGGTCGAGCGCGCCGCAGCACAGGCCAAGGCGCTGACTCCGCAGGTGCAGGATCGCCTGGCAGCGGGCCAAGCCCAATTGGCCGAACAGGCCAGTCTGTTGGATCCCGATGGGCTGCGCCAAGTCGCCAAACGCTGGTCGCAATACACCACGTACTGGTTCGACCAGGATGGCACACCAGACCCCGAGGTCCTCGACCGGAAACGCGGTGCGTTCTACCGCGGCCAGGCCCAAGGATTGCACAATTGGGTGTTGCGCGTTGATGCGCTCTTTCATGAACGCCTGCGCGTCTTGGCGTCCGTGGTGAACAACCCGCACGCTAGTTTCGATCCGCTCAAAGCACTGCTAGAAAAACTCTTTGGGACCACACTGCCGCATTTCACCGCCCCGGTGGTGCGCAAAGCCCTCGAGGATCATGGCCAGCAAGCACTGTTTAGCGAAGATGAAGTCGGCGAGCCGATCCCGGCGGCAGATGATCGCACCCGTGAACAAAAACTCCTCGACGGGCTCACCGCCGTCTTCGATACGGGCATGTCGCTGGCCTCCACCACGTTCCCGACCGTGGGCGGGCTGCCGCCGCAGCTCAGCGTGATGATGGATTACCAAACCCTCTACGAGCAGTTGCCCCACGACTGCGCAGCCACGGGACCATCACGGCCTACCGCCCCGAACTTTATTTCTCAGGCACTATTCACCGGACCGATCTCCCCGGCTTCCATCCGCCCCCTGTCCTGTGAAGCAGAGTTGATTCCTGCGGTCTTGGGTTCTCACGGCGCGATCTTAGACCTGGGTCGCAAGGCCAGACTCTTTACACCCGACCAACGGCGGGCGCTGATTGCCCGCGACCGCGGGTGTGCCGCGCCCAACTGCACCATCCCGGCTCCGTGGTGCGACGCGCACCACGTCAATCCGTGGCACTCCGGTGGCCCCACCGCGATCTCCAATGCGGTCTTACTGTGTTCCCACCATCACCACGCGGTGCACGCCAGGCTGTGGAGCATCACGATGCACGACGGGGTCGCATGGTTCATGCCAGCACCGTATTTGGATCCAGATCAACGGCCCCGCCGCAACCGGTTCTGGCGGTAGGCACGGAATCTCATTTGGCGGTAGCGAGACTATTGGTCTCTGGTGGCATTCGATATGCTGACGACTACAGGACGATCGCCGATGCAATTCATTGATGCTGGCAAAGAAAGCGTGAGCCATGATCCGGAAGCCCTTCAACATGCCGCCGAAAGCATTTGGCCCCGCCGAGGCCGACCCGAACGCCGAGGTCGCAATCTTTCGCGCGGCTGACGCTCCACAACCGCGCACCGGGACCCCACCGGCAATCACGCGAAAGCTTGAAGGCGACGGCGCG
>CALBOC010000059.1 GCA_937896705.1 uncultured Micrococcaceae bacterium
GCGCCGCGAACGGCAACTGACCCTTGAAGAGGTTTCCCTCCGTGAATGGTCAATACTCTATGCATAGTTGCTTCTACCCTCCACACCTCGCCGTGACGAGGTTGCTCTCAAAACCCAGCGTAACCCGCTGAACACATGGCTGTCCCCTATTGTAGGGGACGAACCCTACACCTCGGACAGTTTGGCCGGCAGCGTGGTGGGCTTAATACGTGGGCGCTGGGCTTCAAAGGCATCAATGGCGTCGGCGTTTCGCAATGTCAGACCAATGTCATCGAGGCCTTCCATCAACCGCCAGCGGGTGTAATCATCGATCTGGAAGCGTGTCGAAATGGAACCGCACTCCACGAGACGATTCTCAAGGTCAACGGTGACTTCCGCTCCTGGATTATTTTCAAGTTCTTTCCAGATGACTTCGATGTCTGACTGATCGATCTGGGCGGCAACGAGCCCCTGTTTACCGGCGTTGGAACGGAAAATATCACCGAAGCGTGCCGAGATGACCGCTTTGAAGCCGTAGTCGCGCAGTGCCCACACGGCGTGTTCACGTGAGGAGCCGGTCCCAAAGTCAGGGCCGGTAACCAGCACGGTGCCATGCTTATAGGGCTCGCGGTTCAAGATGAAATCTTCGTCTTTGCGCCAGCGGTAGAACAGTGCGTCATCGAACCCAGTTTTGGTGATGCGCTTCAAGAACTGTGCGGGGATGATCTGGTCGGTGTCGACGTTGGATTCGCGCAGGGGAACGCCCACACCGGTGTGCGTTACGATTTTTTCAATTGACATGCGTGTGTGCCTCTTTCGTATCGTGGGTGGGCGGTGCTACTGGGGTGCGACAACGTAGTCGGTGATGCCGACATCCGATGGCGACGACAAAGTGCCACGGACCGCGGTGGCGGCAGCTACCACCGGTGAGACCAGGTGGGTGCGGCCACCCTTACCCTGGCGTCCTTCGAAGTTACGGTTCGAGGTGGATGCGGCACGCTCGCCCGGTGCCAGCTGGTCGGGGTTCATGCCCAGACACATCGAGCACCCGGCGAAACGCCAGTCGGCACCGAAGTCTTTGAAGATCTTGTCCAGGCCTTCTTCTTCGGCTTGCAAACGGACTTGCATTGAACCGGGGACGACCATCATGCGGACATTTTCGGCCTTCTTACGACCCTGAATGACCGCTGCGGCCATCCGCAGATCCTCAATCCGGGCGTTGGTACACGAGCCCAAGAACACGGTATCGACCGGGATTTCTTTCATCGGTGTACCGGCTTTGAGGTCCATGTATTCCAGCGCGCGTTCGGCGGCGTCTTTAGCGCTTGGATCATCGAAGTCTTCTGGGGCTGGAACGTTCTCTGACAAGAACACACCCTGGCCCGGGTTGGTGCCCCAGGTGACGAATGGTTCGAGTTCATCGGCGTTGATGAAGATTTCGGTGTCGAACTGTGCCCCTTCATCGGTGGCCAGTGACTCCCAGTACTCCACGGCTTCGTCCCACTCTTGACCAGTTGGCGAGTGTGGGCGGCCCTTGAGGTATTCGAACGTGGTCTCATCCGGGGCGATCATGCCGGCACGAGCGCCTGCTTCAATCGACATGTTGCAGATGGTCATGCGGGCTTCCATCGACAGCGCTTCGATTGCACTGCCGCGGTATTCCAGGACATAGCCCTGGCCGCCACCGGTGCCGATCTTGGCGATCACCGCCAAGATGATATCTTTTGATGAAACCCCTGGTTTCAGGGTGCCTTCAACGTTGATGGCCATGGTCTTGAATGGCATCATCGGCAAGGTCTGAGTGGCCAACACGTGCTCGACTTCCGAGGTACCAATACCAAAGGCCAGCGCGCCAAAAGCGCCGTGCGTTGAGGTGTGGGAGTCGCCGCACACCACGGTGGTGCCGGGCTGGGTCAAACCAAGCTGCGGACCGACCACGTGGACGATGCCTTGTTCGGCATCACCTAAAGAGTGTAAACGGATGCCGAATTCTTCGGCGTTGGTGCGCAGTGCTTCCACCTGTTTGCGCGAGGTGGGCTCGGCAATCATCTCGTTGATGTTCATGGTGGGCACGTTGTGGTCTTCAACGCCGATGGTCAGATCGGGGCGGCGCACTGGACGGCCTGAGAGGCGAAGTCCTTCGAAGGCCTGCGGTGAGGTCACTTCGTGCACCATGTGTAGGTCAATGTAGAGCAGGTCAGGTGTCTGAACGTCACCTTGTTTTTCACCTTCGACAACAATGTGGTCATCCCACACTTTTTCAGCCAATGTACGTGGCGTACTCATGGAGTGGCTCCTACTTTCATCCGATCAAAGAACTAACGCTATTAATCTCGCACTTGAGTAAATAATTTGCCAAAGCAAGGACAAATGTGTCTCAATAGGTGAGACGAGAATATCACAGTTTGAAATATGCGGCAGGTTAGCTGAGGTGCCATTCATGGACAATCCGTCCGGCGTAGGGGTGATTGACCGCTCCATTAAGATTCTGTCGCGGCTCGAAGAAGGGCCCGCGACGCTACTGGAATTAGTTCAAGCCACCGGTATTGCGCGCCCGACGGTCCACCGTTTAGCTGCTGCCCTCATCCACCACCGCATCGTGGCCCGTGACGAATTCTCGCGGTATGTTTTAGGCAAACGGCTGAATGAGTTAGCAACCGCCGCTGGCACCGATCGTCTCACCACATTGGCCGAGCCGGTGCTGAATTGGCTGCGCGAAACCACCGGTGAATCAGCCCAAATCTTCCGCGCCTATGGCCAAAGCCGAGTGTGCGTTGCTTCGGTTGAACGTCCCGTGGGGCTTCGTGATTCGATCCCGGTGGGTACCGAGTTCTCGATGAAAGCCGGTTCCGCTGCACAAGTATTGCTGGCTTGGCAGGATCATCTGTCGCTGGCCGGTGGACTGCAAGAGGCCGCGTTTTCTTCGGCCACATTGGCCTCGGTGCGTCGACGCGGCTGGGCCCAGTCGGTTGGCGAGCGCGAAGCCGGGGTGGCCTCGGTGTCTGCCCCGGTGCGCAATGGCCAAGGTCCAGTGATCGCTGCGATTTCCATTTCCGGGCCGGTTGAGCGACTGACGAGAAATCCCGGCCGGTATCACGGGGCGACCCTGGTCACCGCTGGTCATCGGCTGAGCAAGATTTTGGAATACGACGGTTAGAAGTGATCCCAACCGGTGACCTCTGGCCGCTCCTGTGGCTCGGTGGTCAGATGTCCAAGAACGTCCCATCCCGCTGGGACCTCTAATTCAGGACTGAGTACCGCGAGCAGGCCGTAGTCCTCTCCCCCGGTTAACACCCATTCCTGCGGATCGATCTCATAGCGTTCCGCTGCCGCAGTAAGCTTGGTGGCTTTTTGGCTCACCCAGGCGGGATCAATATAGGCGTACAGCCCATTGGCGGCTGCTAAGCGATCGGCGTCGGTCAAGATACTGTCCGAGACATCCATCATTGCCGAGACCTTTCCGACTACGTGAGGCCCTTGAGACAGTGGGGGCCGGGGTCGCAGAAAACCCCGCAGGGCTTTGATTTCTGCGCGATGAAGTGCTCTTGGTGCTGAATGCGAGGCGACTGCGAAACCTGCGGCCGCCAATCCGACGTTGCCGGTGTGGATCAATTGGTAGCCCGTGACATCTTCGGCCGCGGTGCGAAGGATCGGCTCATTGACCAGATTCGCCGTGGCAGTAATCGAGGTGGCGATCGTGTCTGCTCTGGTCAGGTCTCCGCCGGAAATGACCGTCTGGGGTGCGCCTAACCACCGGCACGCGTTGGCGATTCCGCGACCGAAGTGGGCCACCCAGCTGGCAGGGGTCTGTTTTGGCATCGCCAATGAGATGCTCACGGCCGAAGGGACTGCTCCCATCGCGCTCATATCAGAGAGGTTTTGTGCCGCGAGCTTCCAGCCGGTCGAATACCCGTTATCAATCACCCCGGATGGCCACGACCGCAAAAAATGATGGCCCTCATTCATCGCATCGGTAGCGATCACAAATTTGCCTGCTGGGGCAGGGATCACCGCTGCATCGTCTCCTGGGCCGATAACTCCCGGGGCTGTGGTCCATCCTCGATAACTATCCCTGAGCAGATCGAGGATTCCGGCTTCGCCTAATTCGCCGACTGTGCGCTGCTGGGGAGTTGAGGTGGATGCCATTGGTGTTTGGTTTCTGCTCTCATCGGGTTGCGGTCTCAAGTGCCCTCACGGCAACACCCTCATGGTATTGCATTGCTGCTCAATCACCAGCAATGCTCTGTCGCGCATGCTATTCAACGTTTCTGTCGACAGCAGTGTGGCGACCGGATGATGAGCAATCCGGCCGCCACATAAGCTGCGGTGGTAGACCCTTAGGAGACGAGGCTTGCAGAGCGCACTGCTGGGAATACTCCGCTTAGGAACGACTCCAGATCGGCCGTTTCATTCAGGGGGTAGACACCGGCAACGTATTGATCTGGCCGAACGACCACAACTGCGCCGTCTCGAGAAATCGAGCGCTCTTCAAAGATGTCTTGCTCTTCCAACACTCCGAAGGCTTTCTCCATGTCGGTCAGCTGAAAACGACCCGTCTTAGGTTTGAAAGCAGCTGGCACATCAGTCATGTCAAAGTCCGTGTATTGCTGTTGGTGGATGAGCTTTAGATCAAAGAGGTCTGTGGGTAGAGCTTCGGTGGCCCAGTCAGACCAGCGTTGCAGGGTTTGGGACTCACCCGGTGTCGCCGCGTCGGCAAACACGTACACCCGCCAGCGCCCGTCTGCTGTATGTTCGTGACCGACGTGAATGGGGACGAGGTCACAAACCCGGCCGGTCATAGCGGACTTGAAGCGGCGACCCACAGGGAAGCCGGGCGCCAGGTGCTGGTGATCTGTGTCCGCGGTGATCATTGAAGGATCATAGTCGGTGAGGTATCCGGCATTGAATTCGGCAGTTTTTGAGTAGAACTCTTCAATCTCGCCTGGATCGCTAAACTCGTGGTTCGGTTGAGCCATGAGCTTGGACCACTGCTTATCGAAATCAATGAGCCGATGCGCGATATCCTTGCGCTCCTCGGCATAGGTACGCAATAGTCCTTCCGGGCTGTTGCCAGAGAGTACATGACCTAGCTTCCAACCGAGATTGAACCCGTCTTGCATCGAGACGTTCATCCCCTGGCCGGCCTGGGCGGAATGGGTGTGGCAGGCGTCGCCCATGATAAATATACGGGGGTCCTCATGGGTTGTCATATCTGAGGCACGGTCATCGAAATGCTCCGAAACGCGATGTCCGACCTCGTACACGGAATGCCAGACAACGTTTTTCACATCAAAGGTGTACGGATGCACGATTTGGTTGGCTTGTTCGATGATGTCTTCAACAGGCGTCTCACGGATAGCACCTCCATCATCTTCAGACACCTCCCCCAAGTCCACGTATAGCCGGAAGAGGAAGCCGCCTTCCCGGGGGATCAGGAGGATATTACGACCGATGCCAGATTTGATCGTGCATTTCTTCCGCACGTCTGGGAAGTCGGTGTCTGCATAGACGTCCATGACGCCCCAGGCATGGTTAGCTTGGTCGCCGTGGAGCTTATAACCAAGGGATTTGCGGACCTTGCTGCGTGCACCGTCGGCACCCACAACATATTTCGTCCGTACCTGGAGTTCTTCTCCTGCGTTGGGTCCAGCCGAACGTCGCAGGGTCACGGTCAGCGGATACTCATCCGTTGGATCCTGTGATTCTTCGAAGCCGACGTATTCATAGCCATAATCGGGCTCCATACGGGTAGGAGCATTTTTCATGAACCGGTTGAAATGATCGATAATCCGCACCTGCGTAATCAGCATCATGGGCCATTCGCTGTGTTCTTCTGGTAGCTCGCGGACGCTCTTTTCACGCACTATATTCTGTGGGTTTTCTGAGTCGGGTTTCCAGAACGCCATGTCCGTGATGGTGTGAGCTTCTTCGTAGATTTCGTGGGCAAACCCGAAAGCCTGGAAGGTTTCCATGGTGCGCGAATGCACGCCATCAGCATTGGCCAGCTCTAGACGATGACCACGTTGTTCGATCATGCGTGTGTTGACGTGCGGGAATCGTGAGAGTTGCGCTGCGGTGATGGAACCAGCCGGGCCGCTCCCCACAATGAGTACATCCATCGTGTCTGGGAGATCTGCTGGACGGTCAATACCGGCCCCCTGAGCTGGCATGGTCAATGGATCTTTGGTCTGATAACCAGAAACATGAAACTGCATATCAATCCTTGTGTCGTGACGGGTTCTTAGCTCTACTCCAACACTGGGATGCCGAGCTGGCGTTTGTGATGTTGCACACAACTTATTTCGCCTAGTCTCGGCGTACAAGAGCTCTGCAGGATGCTGACCGAATCGGACAACGGTCTGGCCGAAAAATGAAAAACCCGAGCATTAGGCAGAGTTCGCGCCTCAGACAACTAAGACCGCTGCGAAGCCTCTGGCGCGAAGCACTGGATGTTGATACCGCCAACTCAGCGATGCAGAGCAAACCGGCACTAAATCGGACGTTGTGACTGCTGTTACATCACTGATAGGGTTACACGCACTCGGATTCGAGGCTCGACTCGCTCAGTGCGCGGTCTCTGCGACGGCGAGCTGTATAGGACAGAGTGAGGTTGCAATGCCAGGTCAAGGAGCCACAAGGACAGATGGCAATTTCAAATCTTTCAGTACAGCGCACATCCCACACCATGAGCGTGTGGAATTTTGGGAAGCGCATAACGCTGATGCGTTAATCGGCTTAGACATCCGACCGCTCCACACCCAGACGCTCGATGCGCAACAGCATAATCGAGAGACGTCGCATACCAGAGCCGCGAAAGTTTTGGGCTCGTCTCAACTGGTTGAGCGTACCCCGGAGATGATCAAGAAACACCCCACTGAAGCCGTCGCGCTCTTCTTCTGTACGCAAGGCGATTCATTTTATAGCGACGAAAACAGCACGCATGTCTTACAAGCAGGGCAAATGCTCGCTTGCAACGCAGACCGCCCGTTTCTTCGTGGCTTCGGCGTTGGGGTGTCTGAGATGGTGCTGACCGTGAGCATGGATGCTTATACGGAAATCACCCGGGGCAAGCCTCTTACTAGCCCGGTGAAACTTACCTTCGGGAGTGCGCTGGGCACTGACAGCGGGCCCACGGCCGCCACACAGCTTGCCCGCCTCGTGGATAGTTCTTTGAATGCTTCCCATGATCAAGCTGCGACCTTCGAAGATCAAACGTTATCCTGGCTCGAATCGCTTTTCCACGAGGGGCAGGCGGACCTCAACCAACTCTTCCAACAAGCTCAGCATTTCATTGATCTTAACCTTGCTCATCCAAACTTGCGTCGAACCGATCTTGCACGCTGGCTACATTTAAGCGAACGTCAGGTCGGGCGTGTTTTCTCAGCCCAGGGCACGAGCTTTTCGAACGAGCTGCTCCTGCGGCGTGTGCAGGCTGCGCGTTCGATCTTGCAAACAGAACCCCACGCACCAATAGCTGACATTGCCCGCCGGTGCGGTTTTAGTTCTACTTCATATTTTTCACGGTCATTCCGTAAGGTCCTTGGCCACTCACCAAGTGAGGAACGTGCCTACATAGACTATTAGCGCGTAGGAAGCAGAGGCCTATCTGATCCGGCACTAATAGCTATCTCATATCTTGCGAACCCGGTATGTCTTGTAGCGCCGAGCCGTCACCGTATTGACTGTCGTTAATCACGCTAAACGTGCCGTTACTTTCGAGGACGACTGCCTTGACCTTCGAAAGATCTCCAGTGCCACTTTGTCGAACCGCCTGACGCAGTTCGGATTCGGTCAAGCGTTGGCGACGTAGAGTTTCATGCTGAACTTTGCCGTCGGCCAGTAACAGCGCTGGCCGTGCGGTCACCGCGTTGCGTACGCGGGGCCATCGCACTGAGATAGCGGTCAGGATAAATTGCAGTCCCAACAACAGCGCCAGGGCAGTGACGCCCTCTGCCAGGGTGATGTCTGCATTGAGCAGCGTGCTCGCTAGTATCGAGCCCAGAGCCACGGTCACCACGAAGTCGAAGGCGTTGAGTTGGCTCAGGGAGCGTTTGCCGGACAGTCGCACCACGGCCACGAGCAAGACGTAGGCGGACCCTCCGACCAAAATGACTGTGACCAAGGCAGACCAGGAATCAAACCACACGACGATGCAAACCTCCGATCGGGCCCGCGGCACGGGCTGACTCACGTAACTCGTTCAGCCTACTGAATCTCAGCGACACAATGAGGATCGCTGGTTACGAGCTTGCGATATCCCTTTTTCTCTGGCCCATTTGCCTTTCAAACGCGTGCGCTCACGCTCCACTCGTTCTTGACGCACTGTTGCAAGAGCCGTGTCAAAACGGTTACTTTCGTCTGTGTGAGATTGAGCGCGGCGGCTAAAAGTGGGAAGGTGCAGTAATGTTTATGCACCGAGATTCTGTCGGCTGGCTACAAACAGGCCTAGAGCTCTTTCCGGACTTAATCCCTCTTTTCCAGAAAAACAAAAAAGATCGTTGCAAAATGCAACGATCTCATTGTGACCCCAACGGGATTCGAACCCGTGCTACCGCCGTGAGAGGGCGGCGTACTAGGCCGCTATACGATGGGGCCGCACTACACAAGGTAGTGGGTGACTCCCTCACAAGTGAGGAATTCGCTGGGGTACCAGGACTCGAACCTAGAATGACGGTACCAGAAACCGTTGTGTTGCCGATTACACCATACCCCAAGGGTCTTGCTACGCTGTGCGCAACGAGAGATAACTTTACCCTAAATTCTTTTGTTGTCAAAACTGAGGGCATTGATGTGCAGAACGTCACTCAGGGAACGAACTTTGAGCACTCGTTCCAGGTCTGCCAGCGTATTCTGTCGGTCGACCAATAACGAAATCAGCCCCGCATCGCGCGCGCCGAGTCCGTCGTTGATGATATCGTCACCGATCATCAGCGTGTGGGCTGGGTCGGCGTTGAGCCGGTTGGCTCCTTCGAGAAACATCGAGGCGTGAGGTTTCGGTTTACCGGTGACATCCGTGCCGATCACCACATCAAACGGCAGGCCAGCCTGCTCGAGCTTATGCGCCTGGTAGTCGGTCACGTTATTCGTCGCCGCACCGTAAGCGATGCCCATGTCATCTAGGGCTCCGAGTAGTGGTGGCACATCATCAAATGGCGCCCAGTGCTGGGAGACCACTTCTTCGTAGCCGACGATCCACAGCTCATCGTCGGGTGTGCCGCTGAGCTGGAGGATCTCCATGGCGTCGCGCACCCGACACAGCCGCTGTTCGGCGAAGGACATGCGCCCGTTGATGTATGAGTTGTAGTAGTCGTGGGGGTCGTGTACGAATGCTTCTGCGGCCACCGGCATGGCGGGATGCGATGACACCTGGTCGCCGAACTGGGCGGTGAGTTGCTGTCGGAAGGCAACCTGTTGGGCCCCGGCCAGGTCGACCAGGGTGTCATCAACATCGAAGAGTACGGCGCGAACTATGATTGTTCGGCCTTAAACTTGCTGATGCGTTCCAGGGTCTTCGCGCGGCCCAGAATCACCAGTGACTCAAACAAGGGTGGTGATACGCGGCGCCCGGAGATCGCGGTGCGGACCGGACCGAATGCATGACGTGGTTTGAGTTCCAGCTCATCGATCAGAGCGGTACGCAATGCCGGTTCGATGGCGTCTTGATCCCAGGTTTCCAGATCTGACAGGACATTCTCTGCTGCAGTCAGCACTTCGGCCAGATTCTGCGGCATGCCCTTCATCGCACCCTGTTCAACCTCGACGGTGTCGGTGAACAAGAAGGCCAGCATGTCAGCGGCTTCTCCCAGCAAGTGGACGCGCTCCTGAACCAGGGGTGCGGCTTCCGTAAGGATCTGTTCTTCCCGGTCGGTCAGGGTCTCCCCCACCAGCTGCCGGTCTTGTAGGTATGGGATCAGACGGTTGCGGAAGTCCTCGGCTTCGAGTTTGCGAATGTGCGTGCCATTGATCGCGATGGCTTTTTTCTCATCGAAGCGTGCGGGGTTGGCCAGCACGTTGTGAATATCGAAGTTTTCGACGAATTCTTCTGGGGTGAAGATGTCTTCATCAGCTGATAGCGACCATCCCAGTAGCGCGAGGTAGTTCAGCAGGCCTTCGCGAATAAAGCCGTTTTCTCTGTGGTGGAACAGGCTGGACTGCGGATCACGTTTGGATAGCTTCTTGTTGCCCTCACCCATCACATATGGCAGGTGTCCAAACTGGGGTTGGAAGTCTGCCACGCCGACGGCGTACAGCGCCCGGTACAGCGCGATCTGGCGGGGGGTTGAAGACAGCAGGTCTTCGCCGCGGAGCACGTGGGTCACGCCCATGAGCGCGTCATCCACGGGGTTGACCAAGGTGTACAGCGGTGAGCCGTCTGCGCGCACGACGACGAAGTCAGCAACCGAGCCGGCGCTGAAGCTGATAGGGCCGCGCACGATGTCGTTGAAGGCAATATCGTGGTCTGGCATGTGTAGTCGCCACACGGGTTTGCGACCTTCGGCCTCGTAGGCGGCAATTTGTTCATCGGTCAGGTTGCGGTCGTAACCGTCGTAGCCGAGTTTTTGATCGCGACCGGCAGCTTTGTGGCGGGCTTCGGTTTCTTCTGCGGTCGTATAGGACGGGTAGATGAAACCGCCGTCTTTGAGTTTGGC
>CALBOC010000060.1 GCA_937896705.1 uncultured Micrococcaceae bacterium
GTCGGCAGAAGAATCGGGGGTCACAGCAGCTGCTTCGGTCGCGGCGGGCACGCCAAAAGCGGGGTCAAAACGGGGCAAAGAAGTCTGATGGGCCATGATGTATCAGTCTAACCGGTGGCGCTGGTTATGCTGGTGCCTGTTCGCCGGCTGTGGAGAACACTCGGGATGCCGGGTGGCAGAACTGAACTAAGATGGCAGGTAGTTTCACCCCCTTGCCCTTGGCCGTAGACCAAGGCGGGTATGCACACATTGCCGGAGGACGCGTGGCCAGAAGACGAGCGAAAGATTACCAACAGCAGCAGCCCGAGGGGCGCAAGCCCAAAGCCGAGCGTCCGCGGCTGACGAAAGCACAAATTAAAGAAGATATTCAGCAAGCCAACCAACAAGAAGGCAGCCCCGGCATCCTGGTGTTTGCGGTCCTGGCGGTCACGGCGTTCATCGCGTTTTATTACCATATCTTGGCACTCCAGGGCATGGAGCAACTCACCGGTGGCGTCTCCATGTTGGATCATCGTCTCGGCGGTTTCGATGTCGCAGAAGTCGAGCAACTCTCCGAGCGGATGGACGATGCTGCGATGGGCCAATATAACTTTGTCCATATCACCGCCGGACGGATTTTTCCGATCATGATGGCGCTCAGCGTGATTGTTGTGGCGGTGTGGACCATGCGTTCCAAGCTGGCCAAGTGGACTGCTGTGATTATTGGCGTGGGATACGCTGCCCTGGAAATCTGGGCTGCCATCACCCGCGAGACCGCGTTACTCGACACCACGGAAGCTAATGTTGCTTTAGCGTCCTCGCTGACCATTGTGCAGTGGTTAGTGTTGACCTTCTTAGTGATCGGCATCGTGGTGATGCTGATCTTGAAATTCATCGGCAGAAATAGTCCCGGCCTCGAGACGTCTCTCGACCCAGACCGAGAGATCCCCTAATATCGCTGATGGCAGGCTGAATAAATGGTGGTCACTTTTTGGTCACTTCGGTCCCAGCCTGCTAGGCTAACTTCGTTGCAATAGCAGCGATGCCTCCGTAGCTCAGTAGGATAGAGCATCCCTCTCCTAAAGGGAAGG